>JAUJMG010000428.1 GCA_030446955.1 Thermomicrobiales bacterium | reverse complement strand
CAACGCCGAGATCCGCGCAGGACTGCAATTCCGCGGCAATCTCCCCGGCCGACCCGGTCAATGGCTTGAGCGGCTCGCGGACGATCTTTGCCCAGATCCAGTCACGTGACAGGCCCACCCCCGGCAGGTCGACCATCACCCCGACGGTCCGCTCTAGCGTGGCCGGGTCGCGCCCGACTTCCTGACAGGCGGCATCGATGGCGGCGAGGCGCGCCACGAGGGCCTCTGCCCGGTTCGGCCACGCCGCGTTCCAGACATCGGCGTGGCGAGCAGCCAGCCGATCCATCCGGGGGCTCCTGGCCCCAACGAGGATCGGGGGGCCGCCGGTGCGCGGGCCACGGGGTCGCAACTCGCACTCGCGCGCCTGGTAATGACGGCCGACAAAGTCCACCTGCCCGTCGCGCAGCAGACCCCGGATGATTGCCAGGGCCTCCTCGAAGCGGTCGACGCGGTGGTCGGCCGGGTAGCCGCACGCGGCGAACTCGGCGGGGAGTGATCCTGCCCCGAGCCCAAGCGTGAGCCGCCCGCCGCTGATCTCGTCGACGGTGTCGGCCATCTTCGCGAGCAGGGCAGGGTTGCGGAAGGCCGTGCACGTCACGAGGGAGCCAAGTTCGATCCGGGTGGTCGCGGCCGCGAGGGCCGCGAGCAGCGACCAGCACTCCCAGGCGCCCATCGGCTGCGCCCCTGGAACGAATTGGCCGACAGGGATGACGAGGTGGTCCACCACCCAAAGCGAGTCGAAGCCGACCGCTTCCGCGTGCCGAGCGAGGGCCAGCAGGTCGGCCCAATGCGGCGTCTCGCCATCCACCATCCCTTCGTAGGTGGGCAGGAGCAGGCCAACCTTGAGGGAGGGTGCACCCGTGGCAGACATCGTGCCCTCCGTGTGCTTCCGGCGCCTCAGCCCCCGCTCGCTCCCAGACACGTGGTTGGACTCCGAGTGTCAGGCCAACTCCGTCAGATTTGGGGAGTGAGAGAGGAGGCAGGCAGAGGATGGCCCGTTCGACCGGCCGTGCAGCGCATAGCCAGTGATTGCAGGAGGCTTGGGATGCCGTGGAGAGCGGTCACGGCGAGGGCGCGCGCGTCGGTACCGGGGCGGGCTGCCGAGCTGGGGAGGGATGGGGCAGCTCGGTGTGCCATGGACCCGAACGGAGGGAGGGGTGCCTCGGGCTGGGCTGGAGCCGCGGGCGCTGCCGTCCGACGCGTGCGTCCTCGTCGAGACCGCCACCTCGGCGGCCGAGACAACCTGCAATGCGGCCGGGAAAACAGAAACCCGGCCAGGCCGATCACGGCCCTGGCCGGGTTCGCCATTCACTCCACCTGGCGCATCGGCGACCACCACTTGATCGCGCCGGGCTTCATCGTGTCCAAGGTAGGATTTACGGTAGCAGACCGCGCGGCCCATCAGCAGGGTAATAACACCCGCACAAGGAAGGGTGAAAACCCCTATGGGGAAGCGTTCGGCGGGAAGATCCTGGCGGATGGAGTTGGCGATCGATCTCCGTCGGATCCAGGCGCCACGACAGGCTATGAGAGCGACGGGCAGCTAAGCAGACTTTGCCTCGCGTGAACGAGACCTCGCCACGAACGGGAGACCTGGATTGACTCGTCGGGGGCCGCGCTGCAATCGACTGGTAGCCGGCAAGGCCAGAGCTCAGTCGCTCGCGCCGGGCTGGGATCACGTGACCGGCTCCCCACGAGGAGTGAGGCGAGACATCAGCCAGTTAACCCGGGCGGACGGCCCGCGACAGCAGGGGGCGGGCGAACGCCCTGGTAGCAGACGACATCCCGATCCGAGATCCAGGACCGGGCAAGACGTGGAGCACCAGCGGACGCGTCCTCTTCGACAGTGCGCTCACAGCCGTTTCACCCGGTGGGCGGTCGTCGTTCAGGCAATAGATCAGGAGCGAGTCCCAACGTGGCAACCACGGAGAATCATCCTGCCCTTCCGAGCGACCGACTGCAGTGCGGCGCCGGCTGTCCGTCGCCGGCACTGGACGCTGTCTCGTCAGCCGCGATCCAGGAGATCTAGCACCGGGGCGAAGGCCTCGATGCCAGCCACTGTGGAGGGATCGAGCCAGATCTGGGCGTGGGTGATCCCCTCCCGAGCGTAGCCACGCAGCAGCTCCGCCAGTTCTTCCGGGGAGCCGGTGGCCGGGGGGTCGGGTTTGGTCGTCGGTTCGGTCGCACCGGAAACGGAGGCGCGGCCGCTCCGGTTCGGGTCCCGGCTCGGCAGGTCGATGAGGACGCCGGCGGTCCGCTCCAGGGTCGCCGGATCGCGGCCGACGTCCCGGCAGGTGGCGTCGACCGCCGCTCGCAATGGGGGGATTGCGGCCGGGCTGCTGGTCCAGTCCGAGTTCCAGGCGTCGACGTAGGGAGCGGTGATTCGAAGCATCCGCGGCCCCTTGCTGCCGATCATCAGCGGCGGGCCCTGGGGACGCGGCCCGCGCGGGCGAAGCTCGCAGTCGCGGGCCTGCTCGTAGGTGCCCGCGAAGTCGACGTGCCCCTCGCGGAGCAGGGAGCGGATGATGGTGAAGGCCTCTTCGAAGCGGTTGGCGCGGTGGTCGAAGGGGTAGCCGAAGGCGTCGTACTCCGGCTGGTGCCAACCGGCACCGAGGCCGAGGATGAGGCGCCCGCCGCTGATCTCGTCCACCGTGTCGGCCATCTTGGCGGTGAGGGCTGGGTTGCGGAAGCTGGTGCAACTGACGAACGGACCGAGCGCGATCCGGGAGGTGGAGGCGGCCAGGGCGGCGAGCAGCGACCAACCCTCCCACATCCCAACTGGTCGCTCCTCTCGGCCGGGCAGCCGGAAGAGGAGGTGATCCGAGACCCAGAGCGAGTCGAAGCCGAGCTCTTCAGCCCGGCGGGCGATGGCGACAAGGTCCGCCCACCGGGCCGTGTCGCCGGCCATCGTGCCCTCGATCGCCGGCAAGAGCAGCCCGACCTTGATCGGGCGACCGTGCGCGGCGGTGGTCGTTCCGGTCGTCTCCTCACCGGGTCGCTGAGCGGTCACTCCATTCCCCCCCTTATGGCAGCCCCATCGAGCAGCACCTTGCCACCCTATTGTGCCGGGAAGCGGAGCGGCACGCTGGGAAGCTCGTATGGCCGCCAGGAAGTCATTAGCGTCGTGGGCCAACATCTTCTTCGGCAGATAGCCGCACTCCGAATCGCGGGATGGCTGGAGGAGGTTGTCACCGCGCTGACGAGAGAGGATCCGGAACGCCTTGCGGCCTTTGGCGTTCCGCCGCGGGTCAACACGTCACCCGTCGCCGGTAGCGGCTAGTGACCCTCGGCCACGCGTTCGTCCCGCGACCAGGCGCCCCAATGGGCGGTCATCCCTCCTGGGTAGAGGACGCTGGCGCGGATGCCGTGGGGCTTGTCTTCGGCTGCCAGCGCCTGGGTCAACCCCGTCAGCCCAAACTTCAGGTGCAGTAGGCGCTCGCGTTGGCCCAGCCACGCTTGCCGGCCACGGAGGAGACATTGACGATCGTGCCCCGACCGGTGCACCTCATGTGTGGGAAGACTGCCTTGGCGAGCGCGAACGGCTCTCGGAGGTTCACGGCAAGGACTCGGTCCCAGTCCGGGATTGTTAGCTCTTCCACCGGCCCTGGTACGTCGGTCCCGGCCGCGTTGACCAGGACGTCGACCCGAAAGCGATGGTGGCGGCATCCGCCGCGGCCAGCAGCGCCTCCTCGTCCGCCAGGTCGAGCGGGAGGGACAGGGCGCGGCGGCCGGTGGTCTCCGCGATCTCCTGCGTCACCTGCCGCAGGCCGTCCTCGCTGCGGGCAAGGAGGGCGACGTCAGCACCCGCCTGGGCGAGGGCGATCGCCGTGGCGCGGCCCAGCCCGCTGCTGGCCCGGGTTACCAACGCGGCCTGTCCGGTCAACCGTGGGGCGTCCTGAGTTGCCATCGCGCCGCCTCCC
>JAUJMG010000427.1 GCA_030446955.1 Thermomicrobiales bacterium | reverse complement strand
GCCTCGACTGCGTGCTGGAGCCCACCAAGGCCAAGGTGCTCGACACCGCTGCGAGATTGACCGGCAAGGTCGACAACGTCGAGCCCCTCTTGCGCCAGGCTGCGGGGGAGCAGTTCTACAACACCTCGCCGCTCACCATGGGCAAGCTGCTCGACGATCCACCCAACCTGGCCGACAACCTTTCCAGCTACCTGCTGGCGTTCTCGCCGGCGGCCAGGGACGTGCTGGAGAAGTTCGACCTGATGACCCACATCGCCCGGCTCGATCGAGCCGACCTGCTCTACCTGGTGGTGTCACGGTTCTGCGAGATCGACCTGCACCCCGACGCCGTGTCCAACCTGGAGATGGGCTACCTCTACGAGGAGCTGATCCGCCGGTTCTCGGAGCTCTCCAACGAGACGGCCGGCGAGCACTTCACCCCCCATGAGGTGATTCGCCTCATGGCCAACCTGTTGTTCATCGAGGACGATCAGACTGCTCACCAAGCCCCGGGTGGTCAAGACCATGCTCGACCCGGCCGCCGGCACGGGCGGCATGTTCAGCGTGCCGAGGACCACCTGGGGTCGTTCAACCCCCGGGCCCGCTTCGAGGTCTATGGCCAGGAGCTCAACCCCGAGCGATGGCGACTTGCACCGGGTTGGTTGTCCTTGGGGTTCGTCAGCTGGTGATCGAAACCGGCACTTGGCGTCCTGGCACTCCCGAAGAGCGGCCCGCCGACGGGATGGCCCTCTCCACGCCATGGAACGAACTCGAAGCAGGCGTAGCTGCGGCGCGTGGGCTCCCTCTGTTCGTCGCCCGCGAGTCCGGGGCCGTGGGAGGCGTCTTCGATCTTGTAAGCGATGCCGTCAGCGTCGTGGCGGATCTCCACGACGCTGTCGCACGAGACGCAACGACTTCGACCCTCGAACGATGGGTGGAAGACTGCGTCGCCAGATGACGCCAGCCAGTCAACCGCAGACGCGGACAAGGAACTGTTGCGCCCTGACGGAAGCGACATAGGCCGTACTTCGCGGCGCACTTATGCCGGACACCGGCAGCTGAGGGCAGCTTGCTCCATCGCGTTTGCGGTAGTGCGAGCCCTGACGCCCGCCGCGCCAGCCTGTAGCTTGGCTTCGAAAGGAGGTAGCCAGTGCCACAAGCAAGGAGAACACCCACCACCAAAGACGTATCGCTGCTCCAACAGCTATACAAAGGTGGGCAGCTCTCCCTCGCGCCCGCGTTCCAACGGCAAGCCGTATGGCCGCGCCCTGCCAAGGCGTATCTCATCGATACAATTCTAGCCGACCGACCAATTCCGCTCCTGTTCTTTGCCCGCACTATCAATCCGCAGACGGGCCGGCCCGGGTACTCGGTGGTCGATGGACAACAACGATTAAGGGCGATATTTGATTTCCTGGATGGTCGAATTGCGTTACCTAAGACGAAGGACACGAACCCCGCTTGGCGAGGTCTGCGGTTCAAGGACTTAGCCGCCCGCGAGCGGGAACAACTGCAGAACTACGATTTGATGGTCGTGGAGCTGAGCGGATACGGCGAAGAGGATATTCGAGACGTCTTCGTTCGAATGAATCGCTATGTCGTGAAACTCGCGCCGCAAGAGCTGCGTCACGCTCGTGAGAAGGGAGCGTTCAAGGAGTTCGTCGCAGATATGGCTGAGTGGGACGTCTGGGAGAAACATCGCATCTTCACCCCGTCTCAGGAAAAGCGAATGCGAAACGTTGAATTCATGGCCGAGTTGGCTATCCTCCTATCCGAGGGTCCCCAAGACAAGAAGGAATCGATCGACCTTTACTACCAGCAGTACAGCGACGCATTTCCGGAGGCGGGAGATATCGTTCACCGCTTAGAGGAGTACATGCAGTTCGTAACGGCCGCGCTTCCCGACTTGGCTTCTACAAGATGGAAGAAGCCGGTCGATCTATACGGGCTCATCGGGGCCTTGGACGCTCTCACCGAGGACGAGATCGATATTCACAAGGACCTAGATGCGGCGTCCGTAGGTGACGCGCTACGGCAGTTCGAGCAGACGATGAAGCTCAAGCGACCAGATCGCGAGGCTTCTCGCTATCTCGTAGCGGCTAGCCGGCAGACTGACAACATCCACCCGCGCGAAACACGAATAAGCATCTTGGCAGAGCTGATATCACGGTAAGTCGATGGCCGGACTCTCCCCCGACAACCGTGTGTTCCTCGCTCACTACGCGGAGGCTTTCCGGGAGAAGGAACAGCTTGCTCAGCTCGCGACTGAATTTGTTGGCGAGGCCCTCAGCGACCGCGATTACGGCGTCCACCTGGTGGAAGGGCGGGCGAAGTCCGTAGATTCGCTTCGAGTCAAATTGCTACTTAAGAACTACAGCGATCCTGCTGTCCAAGTAACAGATCAAATCGGTGTAAGGGTGATTACGTACTACGGATCGAAGGTCGACCCGATCGCCTCTCGACTCAGAGCCTACCTCACGGTGGATGTAAAAAACTCGCTTGACAAGCGGGAGAACATGAGGAATGAGGGGAGATTCGGGTATCGATCGGTGCACATTGTAGGAACACCGTCCCGAAACTCCCTTCGAGACGGACGTTGGGCACGGCTTCGGGGACAGACAATTGAGGTGCAGGTCCGGAGCCTCCTCGACCATGTGTGGGCCGAGATTGAGCATGAGCTCTCATACAAGTCAGGTATCCGGCATGAGGTCGCCTTCAAGCGGCGGTTCTCGGCCATGGCCGGAATGCTTGAGCTTCTTGAGGGCGAGTTTCTGCAGCTCCGTGCGCAACTTGACGAACTAACGGACATGCACCGAGACACCTACAGCCAGCGCCGGGAAAGGACTGTTCCGCTGGACGCCGCTCGCCTCACCGCTCTCCTCGAGGTTCTGTGGCCTGATGCTCCCGGGTGGAGACGCCGCGAGAGAGTAGGTGCTCCGCTTCCAGTGTCCGCTGCCACATGCACTCAAGCACTCACGGCAATCGGAGTAACGACGGCTCGGGAACTCGAGTACACGCTCAATCTGCGAGGATGCCAAAAGTTTGTCGAGTCTTATGCGAGCAATTCCGGACTAGCAGCCGAGGAGGTGTCACACCTTGTCATGACGGCCATCGTCGTGGGATACCGGGACGATAAAGCGATGCGGGACTTCTTTGCTCCATTGCTCTCAGAGGCGGCGTTCTCGCAGATCTTTGCTCGCACGGACGACAGCGACGCTAGCGCTCGAGAGGGTGAGTCGGCAGAAAGGGGTAAGTAACCCGTAGCGACTGCTTCGGTCACGTTTCCGCTTTCCGAAGGCGTCGCCGGGCTGATACACGGAGCGACGCGTCGCCACGCCTTCTTCGCGGGCCGCTCTGGCCTGAGAGCTCCACGGACGTCTCCACGGCGATCCCGCTGGCATTCCGAGCAACGCACGGCACCCGGCCGGCGCCACCTCGATGGCTACCCTCTTGATTGCCGTCATGGAGATGAGCGCGGCGCTCGCCTGCAGCCCGCTGCTCACATGCAGTGATTAGCTGGTGGGCGCCTGCCTGGAGTCGGCCTGGACACAATAGCGAGAGGCAATTCTTGATGTAGGTCTGAAGGGAAGCCCGTGAACCGATAGCCGACATAGCCGTCAAGACGGGCGGAGACACGGCGATGGCCTTCCAGTGTCCCGTGTATTTCGCTCCTCCATCCCATTAACGGTCCGTCTTCGCCCAAGGCCGTGGCGGCCACCTGACGCACACCTATTTGGCCATCTTAAGAGCGGGTCCGACTGGTCTGCCCCCCTCTCCGGCAGATTGATACATAGCGACCACGACTCGCAAATTCACCTCTGGACCTTCAGCCAAACCAACGGGTGCGCGCTTGCTCACTCCCTCGGCTCCGTGGGTGACGCATTCGACAACGCCGCGGTCGAGTCCTTCTGGGCTCGGATGCAGACCGAGCTGCTGGACAGCCGCAAGTG
>JAUJMG010000082.1 GCA_030446955.1 Thermomicrobiales bacterium | reverse complement strand
GTCGATGCTGGGCTTGGTTGCGGTCCCGGTACTCATGTGCGGTGGTGTTCCCTTTCGAAGCCGTCAGCCGTCAGCTTTCAGCGCTCAGCTTCTGTGGTTCAGATGGTCAATTCGTTGGCAGCGATCGCAAGCTGATGGCGAACCGCTGATCGCTGACGACCGGACTTAGAATCGGTAGTGGGAGAAGGCCTTGTTCGCCTCCGCCATACGGTGGGTGTCCTCGCGCCGCTTGATCGTGGCCCCGGTGCCGTTGAACGCGTCGAGCAGCTCGTTGGCGAGCTTCTCCTGCATCGACTTGCCGTTCCGATTGCGAGCCGAGGTCAGCAGCCAGCGGATTGCCAGCGACTGACGGCGTTGTCCTTCGATCTGGACGGGGACCTGATAGGTGGCCCCGCCAACCCGTCGAGGCTTCACCTCCAAGACAGGGGTGGCGTTGTAGACGGCCTGCTCGAAGACCTCGAGCGGGGCGCGACCGGTCCGGTCCTGGATCGTCTCCAGAGCCCCGTACATGATCCGCTCCGCCAAGCCCTTCTTGCCCCGCTCCATGATCTTGTTAATGAAGCGCGACACCAGCTCGCTGTTGTACTTCGCATCCGGCGGCGGCACACGACGCTGGATCTTGGCTCGTCTCGGCATTGCTCCGTTCGCCTCCGTCTCGTCCCCTGCTCCAAACCTTCGCCGGCCCCGTGGCCAGCGCGTTTGACCTCTTGCTGCGCTTCCCCGGCTCTGCCTTAGCAGAGCATCGGCGGTTGAGCGGACACACGAAAAAGCGGTCAACGCCCTTAAGAGACGTCGGGCCGCTTTTCGTCACGTACTCGCTCAGTTCCGCCGAAGCGGGAGGCGCCCTGCACGCCCGGCGTTGGCTCTCTTGGGCCAACGCCGCGCGCTAACTCTTCTTCGGCGCCTTGGTTCCGTACTTGGACCGCGCTTGCTTGCGGTTTTCTACACCGCGGGCGTCCAAGGTGCCACGCACGATGTGGTAACGCACGCCCGGGAGATCTTTCACCCGACCGCCACGAACCAGCACCACCGAGTGCTCCTGGAGGTTATGCCCTTCGCCCGGAATGTACGCCGTGACCTCTAACTGGTTGGTCAGGCGCACGCGGGCAATCTTGCGCAGTGCCGAGTTGGGCTTCTTGGGCGTCATCGTCTTGACTTGGGTACACACCCCGCGCTTCTGCGGCGAATTCGTGCCGCGGCGCAGTTGACCGGCATACCGGCCGACGGCGCTGTTGGTGAAGCCCAGAGCGGGCGCCTTCGTCTTCTTTTTGACGCTCTTGCGGCCCTTACGAACCAACTGATTGATGGTCGGCACGAAAAGCTCCTAGCCGGACGGGAAGCTCAATCTCACCGTGCTCTGCTTCAGATCGACAAGTCGTCTGAGGCAGCTGCGGCGCCACCCGTCTCGTGAGGTTTCATTGCTCGGCCTCCGTTTGGCCGAGCTCCACGACCTCACCGTCGCGACCGCCCTGCGGCGGACACAAGGGAAAATTCTACGCGTTTCGTGCCGTTCCGTCAACCTACGGTCGTCGGTGTTGTCGTACCGCGGGTCGGCCGCCGACACGGCGCGTGAGAGGTCATTGTCGAGTTCGTGAAAGTACCGGGGGCTTGGCAACGGGCGGCGGGGGGAGGCCATGCCCGCCCCCGCCGCCGGATGTCTGTGAATGCGTCGCCCTACGCGTCCTCGTCGTCCGCGGAGCCGTCGGGCTCGTCCCCACCAAGCTCGAGGCCAGACAGGGCGAGCGGCTCCTCGTTGTCGTCGAGGTCCGCACCCTCGATCGTGGGGCTGCCGCCGGGCACGAGGCCCTGTGCCATCAGCTCCGCCAAATCCTCGTCGGAGGCCGGCTCGACAGCAGTGCCTCCGTCCCCGTCCGACGCCATGCCGGCCAGCATGACCTGGTCCAGGTGCGTGAGCGTGTCCAGCCCCGGCACGACGCCGAAGCCGGAGCCGGCCGGGATCAACTTGCCGATGATCACGTTTTCCTTCAAACCACGCAGGTGGTCCACCTTACCGTTGATGGCGGCTTCGGTCAGCACCCGCGTGGTCTCCTGGAAGGAGGCGGCGGAGAGGAACGAATCCGTCTCCAGCGACGCCTTGGTGATCCCGAGCAGCACCGGCATCGCGGTCGCCGGCTCGCCGCCCTCGGCCAGAATCTCCTCGTTGATCTGATTGAACTCGAAGCGGTCGATCCGCTCCCCTTCCAGATAATCGCTGTCGCCGGGGTACTCGATGCTGACCTTGCGGAGCATCTGCCGGCACATCACCTCGATGTGCTTGTCGTTGGTGTTCACGCCCTGAGAGCGGTAGACCTTCTGCACCTCGTCGATGATGTAGCGCTGGACGGCATCGCGCCCTTGAGTGATCAGGATCTGCTGCGGGTCCTTGGCGCCGTCGGTCAGTTCCTGGCCCGGGTAGACGGTGGCGCCATCCTCGACCAGGATCTGGTAGACGACTGGAACTGGCTGCTCGTCCCGCTCTTCGCGCTCGTTGCGCACGTAGATCGTGCGGCCATCGAGGAAGAATGTCCCTTCTAACTCGGAGTAGAGCTTCTCGTCCTCGGGGCCGGTCGCAATGACGGTCTTATCCTTCACCACGAGCGCTCCGGGAGCCAGCGCAGGCTCCCACCCTTGATCGAGGCGATAGGTCCGAGAATCCTGCTCCTGGCTCGTGATGACCAGGAACCGGCCCTCGTCCCGCTGCTCGATCGAGACAACACCTTCCTTGTCAGCGAGCAGCGCCGCACCCTTCGGCACGCGAGCCTCGAACAGCTCCTCAACACGGGGGAGACCCGTCGTGATGTCTGCCCGGGCCACACCGCCGGTGTGGAACGTCCGCATCGTCAGCTGGGTGCCGGGCTCGCCGATGGACTGCGCCGCGATGATCCCAACGGCCTCGCCCTTCTCGACCAGCTCGCCGCTGGCCAAGTCACGCCCGTAGCACTTCTGACAGATGCCGTGCGTGGCCTCGCAGGCCATCGCCGACCGGACGTAGATCTTCTCCACGTCGGCCGCGATCACCTCCGCGACCAGATCCCGCACGGTCCCATCCGGCTGGGGGAGCCGATCGGAGAGCTCCTCACCGGCGTCGACCAGCACCTCACCTGTCGCCGCATCGATCACGGGTGACGCGACGATCCGGCCGGTAATCCGAGCCCGGTACTCCTCCTCGGGCATCGCCTTCCCGGAAGCGTCCCGTCGCTCGGCCCACATCCCCTGCTTCGTGCCGCAGTCCTCGATCGTGACGATCACGTCCTGGGCGACATCACAGAGACGCCGGGTCAGGTAGCCGGAGTCCGCCGTTCGCAGAGCGGTGTCCGCGAGGCCCTTCCGGGCGCCGTGGGTGGAGAGGAAATATTCCAACACCGTCAGGCCTTCGCGGAAGTTGGAGCGGATCGGGATGTCGATGATCCGGCCCTCGGGATCCAACACCAGACCCCGCATCCCGGCCATCTGGCTGATCTGGTTCATGTTTCCCTTCGCGCCGGAGTCCGCCATCATGTAGACGGAGTTCTGCCCCTTGAGCTTGGCCTCGACATCGTCCGCCAGCGTGTCGCGGGCGGTGTTCCAGATCACCTCCAGCTCGCGCAGGCGCTCGTCCTCGGTCACCAAGCCACGCCGGAACTGCTTCTCGATCGTCTCGGCCCGCTCGTCGGCGGCCCGCAGCAGCTCGTCCTTGGTCTCGGACATCACCACGTCGTCGACCGCGATGCTCATCCCGCCCCGGGTGGAGAACTCGAAGCCAACCTTCTTGATCTGATTGACGACAAGCGCTGTCTCCTGAGGGTCCTTGAACAAGCGGTAGCAGTCCGCCACCACACCCCGGAGCTGCTTGCGCCCCATGGTCGCGTTGTAGAACTTGCCGATGCTTGGCGGCAGGGCAAGGTTGAAGAGTGCCCGTCCGACCGTCGTCTCGATCTTCTGCGTGCCGTCACCGTATCGATCGGTGTAAACCGTGATCGCGGCCTGAACATCGATCGCACCACAGTCGTACGCGATCTTGACCTCCTCGAGCGAGGAGAAGATCTTGCCCCAGCCACGTGGCACGGTGCCGCTGGCCAGGTCCTCGTCGAAATTGCGCTCGCTGGTCATGTAGTAGCAGCCGAGCACGATGTCCTGCGTCGGGGAGACGATCGGATCGCCGTTCGAGGGCGAGAGCAGGTTGCGGACCGAAAGCATCCGCGCCCGTGCCTCTTCCTGCGCCGCCTTGGAAAGCGGCACGTGGACGGCCATCTGGTCCCCGTCGAAGTCGGCGTTGAACGCCGAGCAGACCAGCGGGTGAATCTGGATCGCCGAGCCCTCGATCAAGCGAACCCGGAACGCCTGGATGCCAAGACGGTGCAGGGTCGGGGCCCGGTTGAGGAGCACCACGTAGTCCTGGATCACCTTCTCCAGCACGTCCCAAACACGGGGATCCACCCGCTCGACCAGCCGCTTCGCGGCCTTGATGTTGTGGGCGTGCTGCTCATCCACCAGCCGCCGCATCACGAACGGCTTGAAGAGTTCCAGCGCCATCCGCTTCGGCACGCCGCACTCGTCGAGCGCGAGGTCCGGACCAACCACGATCACCGAGCGGCCGGAGTAGTCCACGCGCTTGCCGAGCAGGTTCTGGCGGAACCGGCCCTGCTTGCCCTTGAGCATGTCCGACAGGCTCTTGAGCTTGTGCTTGCCCGAGCCGGAAACGACGCGGCCGCGGCGACCGTTGTCGATCAGCGCGTCGACTGCCTCCTGCAACATCCGCTTCTCGTTGCGGACAATGATGTCGGGCGCGCCCAGTTCCAGCAGGCGCTTGAGGCGGTTGTTGCGGTTGATGACGCGACGGTAAAGGTCGTTCAAGTCGGAGGTCGCGAAGCGGCCACCGTCCAGCTGCACCATCGGGCGCAGTTCGGGCGGAATGACTGGCAGCGCCGTGAAGATCATCCAGGACGGCTTGTTTCCGCTCTTGCGCAGCGCATCGACGACGCGCAGCCGCTTGGCGGCCTTCTTCCGCTTGACGTCGGACGTCGCCTGCATCTCGTTGCGCAACTCAAGCGCCAGCGCGTCCAGGTCGACCCGCTTGGAGACGTAGTCGTAGACCGCCTCCGCACCCATCGCGGCGGTGAAGACGCCGCTCGGGATGGTCTCCTGCAACTCGCGGTACTGCGTCTCCGTCAGGATCTGCAGCTCCTTGAGGTCGGCGATCTGCTTGATGGTCTCGTCGCGCTCCTTCTCGGCCTCGCGCAACTGCTCCGCCAGGCGGTCAGTGAGCTTCTTCTTGCGCTCGTCCGCCTCATAGGTGAGCTGGTCCCGCTCGGCTCCCGCCATGACCCCGGCGCCGGATGTCGACTGCGACGCCTCGCCCTCGATCTTCTCGACTTCCTCCCCATAGATGTCGGAGAGGAGCTGGAGCCGATCGTCGTTGACTGCCTCATCGTGCTCGACGATCAACCGCCCCCGGAAAGCGACCGTCTCCGGCGCCGCCTGCCCCTTGAGCGGGGTCAGGCGGGCGAGCAACTCGTCGTACTCCGTCTGAAGCACGCCCAGTTCGGCCTGGCGGCGCACGTCGGTGGAGCTGGCGAGGTTCCGCTCGCCCTCGTTCAGGTTGCCGACGTCAAGCCCGAGCCGCTCGTCGATGGTATCCAGCTCGTGCTGGATCTCGGCCCGTAGCTCTTCAACGGTGCCCTCGTGGAGCTCGTTGATTTCGTCGATCGCGGCCTGCTTCGCTTCCTCGTTGACGTGAGTCACAAGGTAGGACGCGAAGTAGAGCACCCGCTCCAGATTACGGGGGGAGATATCGAGCAGCAGCCCGAGCCGGCTCGGGGTGCCCTTCACGTACCAGATGTGGGTGACCGGCGCGGCGAGTTCAATGTGCCCCATCCGCTCGCGGCGAACCTTGGATCGGGTGACTTCCACGCCGCACTTGTCGCAAACGGTGCCCGCGTGACGGATCCGCTTGTACTTGCCGCAGTAGCACTCCCAGTCCTTGGTCGGACCGAAGATGCGCTCGCAGAAGAGTCCGCCGTGCTCCGGCTTGAGCGTGCGGTAGTTAATGGTCTCGGGCTTGGTCACCTCGCCGTACGACCAACCGCGAATCGCCTCCGGCGAGGCGAGGCTGATCCGAATAGCGTCGAAGTTGTTGACGTCCAGAACGCGGCTGCGATCCTGCCGGTCGCCGCGGGAGTACCCGCCGCCCCCGCCGAAGGCATCGCCGCGGGGCAGACTGCCAGCAAAGCCGCCGAGGGCACCCGCGGGGGGACGAGCCGGGGCATCCACGAAGTCCATTGGGTTCAGGTTCGACATCGTTCCTCCGGGCGAGCTGCCGGCGATGCGCCGGCAGCCATCAGTGCTTGGTGTGTCTTCGGGCGGCCGATCGTCCGTAACCGACGGCTACTCCGTCCGCTCGAAACCGCTCAGGTTGATCCGATCCAGGTTGGAGAGCAGATCCCGGGACGTGTCCTCGGTGAACTCGACCGTCTGCTCGTCCTCATTGATCACGTCGATAGAGAGCCCCAGCGAGCGCAGCTCCTTCACCAGGACCTTGAAGCTCTCTGGAACCCCGGCCTCGACGATCTCCTCGCCCTTGACGATGGCCTCGTACGTCTTGACCCGGCCGACGACATCGTCGGACTTGACGGTGAGCATCTCCTGGAGGATGTGCGCGGCACCATAGGCCTCCAGCGCCCACACCTCCATCTCGCCGAACCGCTGACCGCCGAACTGCGCCTTGCCGCCCAGCGGCTGCTGGGTGACCAGGGAGTACGGGCCGGTCGAGCGGGCGTGGATCTTGTCCTCCACCAGGTGGGCCAGCTTCAGCATGTAAATGATGCCGACCGTCACCGGCCGGTCGAACTTCTCCCCAGTCCGCCCGTCGTAGAGGTCGACCTTGCCGTCCTCCGGCAGCCCAGCCTCGCGCAGAGCGGATCGGATGTCGGTCTCCGCCGCGCCGTCAAAGACCGGCGTCGCCACCCGGAACCCGAGTCGCTCCGCCGCCCAGCCGAGGTGCGTCTCCAGCACCTGGCCGAGGTTCATCCGGGAGGGCACGCCGATCGGGTTGAGGATGATGTCCACCGACTGCCCGTCCGGTAGGTAGGGCATATCCTCAATCGGCAGGATCCGAGAGATCACGCCCTTGTTGCCGTGGCGACCGGCCATCTTGTCGCCCTCGGAGATCTTCCGCTTCTGGGCGATGCTGACCCGCACCATCTCGTTCACACCCGCCGGCAGCTCGTGGTCCGAGCTGTCGTCACGGCGGAACTGCTTGACGTCGATGATCTTGCCGTGAACGCCGTGGGGCACCCGCAGCGAGGTGTCCTTCACCTCACGAGCCTTCTCACCGAAGATGGCCCGCAACAGCCGCTCCTCGGCGCTCAATTCAGTTTCGCCCCGGGGCGTGACCTTGCCGACCAGGATGTCGTTCGGCCGCACCTCGGCGCCGATCCGGATGATCCCGTTCTCGTCGAGGTTCGCGAGGCTCTCCTCGCCGACGTTCGGGATGTCGCGGGTGATCTCCTCCGGCCCCAGCTTGGTGTCGCGCGCCTCGGTCTCGTACTTCTCGATGTGGATCGAGGTGAAGACATCGTCCCGCACCAGCCGCTCGCTGATCAGGATCGCGTCCTCGAAGTTGCCGCCCTCCCAGGGCATGAACGCGACCAGCACGTTCTGCCCCAGCGCCAGTTCTCCGTTCTCCGTCGAAGAGGAGTCGGCGATGACCTGGTCCACCCCGATCCGCTCGCCGCGCCGGACGCTCGGCCGCTGGTTAATGCAGGTGTCCTGGTTGGAGCGGACGAACTTCTGCAGGTTGTAGACGTGCTCCGTGCCCTCGTCGTCCTGGATCTTGATCTGCTTGCCGTTGACGGAGGTCACCGTTCCGGCGTGGCGGGAAACCAACACCTGGCCGGAATCCTTGGCCGCCTGGTACTCCACGCCGGTGCCGATGACTGGGGCCCGGGGCTGCACCAGTGGCACCGCCTGCCGCTGCATGTTCGCACCCATCAGCGCCCGGTTGGCGTCGTCGTGCTCCAGGAACGGGATCAGCGCCGTCGCCACGGAGACCACCTGCTTCGGCGACACGTCCATGTAGTTGACCTGCTCGGCCGGAACGTGCGGGAAGCGGTGGCCGCCGCCGCCCACCACCCGAACGACCACGTCGTCCGGGATGAAGCGATTCGCCTCGTCGAGCGGCGTGTTCGCCTGGGCGATCATCACCTGCTCCTCCCGATCGGCGGAGAGGTAGTCGATGATCTCGGAGGCGACCGGCTTGATCCGGACCGACTTCACACCGGCAGCCCGGATAGCCTCAGCGGTTCCATCAATGATCGCGGTGCCCTTAGCTGCGACGATCTCACCCGTCTCCGGATTGACCGCGTCGTCGCGCAGGATCTGACCTTCCATTGGAATGGCGGGGTCATCCGTTAGCAGCGTGGAGATCACCCGCCGGTACGGCGTCTCGATGAACCCGTACTGGTTGATCTTGCCGTAGGTAGCCAGCGAACCGATCAGACCGATGTTCGGTCCTTCCGGCGTCTCGATCGGGCAGATTCGCCCGTAGTGGGACGGGTGGACGTCGCGCACGTCGAACCCGGCCCGATCCCGGCTGAGACCACCGGGTCCGAGGGCCGATAGCCGCCGCTTGTGGGTCAACTCCGCCAGCGGGTTTGTCTGGTCCATGAACTGGGAGAGTTGGCTGCCGCCGAAGAACTCCCGCACCGCGGCCATCACCGGGCGCGTGGTGCTAATGAGCCCGTTCGGGGTCACCGTCTCCGGATCCTGAATCGTCATCCGCTCCCGGATACCCCGCTCCAGGCGCTGGAAGCCGGTCCGGACGTGCATCTGGATCAACTCGCCGACCGCGCGGATACGCCGGTTGCCGAGATGGTCGATGTCGTCCGGCTCGCTGAAGCCGTTGTTGAGCCGGATCATCTCGCGGATGATCTCGATCAGGTCGTCCTGGGTCAGGATCCGGCTGTCAATCCGGCCCTCGCGACCGTCGCCGTCGGCGCCGCGCCGCTTATGCAGCCGCTCATTCAATTTGTACCGGCCCACGCGGGCAAGATCGTAGCGCCGGTCGTTGAAGAACAGGTTCTCCAGCAGCGCCGTCGCGTTGTCCCGGCTCGGTGGATCTCCCGGGCGAAGCCGCCGATAGAGCTCCATCAGCGCAAACTCGCGGGACTCGCCCTTCGTCGGATCCTTGTCGATGGTGGTTGCCATGTACCGCCGCTCGGGATCGGTGTCCACGTCGGCGAACAGCTCAAGCAGATCCTCATCCTTCTCGATCCCGATTGCGCGGAGCAGGATCGTGACGGGCATCTTGCGCTTGCGGTCGACCTTGACCGAGAGGATTTCTCGGTTGGACGTCTCGAACTCGAGCCAGGCACCCCGGTTCGGAATCAACTTGGCGGTTGAAAGAAGCTTGCCCGTCGTCGCGTCTGAGGCCCGCTCAAAGTAAACGCCCGGGGAGCGCACGAGCTGAGAGACCACAACGCGCTCGGCGCCGTTGATAATGAAGGTGCCGTCGGAGGTCATCATCGGGAAGTCCCCGAGGAAGATGCCGTCCGGCCCCGTCTCCTTGATCTCGCCGGTCTCCCGCATCACGAGCTTCGCGGAGATGCGCAGCGGTGACGCGTAGGTGATGTCTCGCTCGCGGCAATACACCTCCGCGACGCGCGGGTCCACCTTGGCCCGCTCCTGCTCCTCGCCCTTCGGCATCCGCATCCAGGGCGGATCGAAACGCGGCTCAGAGATGGAGAGTTCCATCTTCTTGTGGTGATCGGTGATGGGAGAAATCTCGTCGAGAAGCTCTCGCAGACCTTCCCGCATAAACCAGTTGAATGACTCAATCTGGATCTGGACCAGATTTGGCATCTCCAGCACAGTGGGAATGCGGGAGAACGTGCGTCGCCCGATACCCTCGTTTGATGTGACCTGCCGCGACCCTACGACCGACGTCACATCGGATCTGGTCAGATTGTTAACGGCCATCCATCGCTCCTCTGTCCCGCTACCGACACCAAGCTCCAACATCCGGCCGGTCCACCACAATGCCCCCGCGCCGACCAACCCCGCGGAGGCTCGCTTCAATGACACTCCTCGCCTGACGTTAGAAAACTGTCCCCGCTTGGCTGGATCCGTGCATCAACTGGCACACCCTGGACATCCTGGGTGGCAATGCCATCCCGAGATCGCATGGAAGGATGTCCCTCTGACGGTCAATGGGAGTGCAGCCAACGTCGAAGCGGGAGGGCAGCTTGCTCCCCTCCCGTCAATCCTGCAATGATCGGAGTGTTTTCCCGCACGCGCCGTCCAGTTAGCTCGTCCTTGGTCACGAGGGCAAACGTGCCGCCTCGTCACCGCGAACGATCATGATATCGTGTCTGCTACTGTATGTCAACCCAACCTTTTACAAAGTGTGGGTGCTTCCCGACGTCCCAGACGCCATCGCCCAGTCCCCAACTTAATATAGAGATAACTTCGTCACGGTCTGCACCAGTAGGGGTTGGAGACGGGCAACTACGACTCGATTCTATGCCGAAAGCAGAAGCCGCGGGGCCTTTCAGCCGCCGCGGCTTCGTAAGATCTTATCGTTACCCAGGCCGCCTACGGGCTAGGATGTCGGCGTAGCGGCTGCACCTGATGCGGGGGTCCCCATCATGGGTGTCCCCTCGGGTGCCACGTACTGGCTGCAATCGGAGATGTAGAGGTATCGCGCGACCTCTGGGTCGCTGATGTTCTCCCGGGTGACCGCGGTGTAGCCCGTGGTGACCTTGTTCGGGTTTGGCTCCGTCTTGGTGTTCAGGTAGTCCACCGCCATCTGAAGGGCGGTCGTCCCGATGTCGCCGGGGTGTTGAGCGATCAAGAAGTCCACCACCTCGGTGCGGAGGTCCTGAACCTGGGTCGGCCCCGCATCGAAGCCCACCACCCGGATCTGGCCGCGCTTGCCCTGCTCCCGGATGCCTGCCGCCGCACCCTGAGCGGAGAAGAGGTTCGTGCCGAAGATCCCGGCGAGATCCGGGTCCGACTGGATGCGTGCGCTGGCGATGGCTGCCGCTTGGATTGGGTCGTTGTTGCAGTACTCCTGGCCCAGGTACTCGATGTCCGGGAACTCCTGGATCGCCTCCGCGAAGCCCTGCTCCCGCTGGTCCGTGGTGGAGACGCCGGGTTTGACGTTGATGACGAAGACCTTGCCCTTACCCCCGATACCCTCGGCCAGCGAACGTGCCGCCAACCGGCCGCCCTCGACGTTGTCAGAGGAGATATCGGCGATCTGCAGGTCGCTATTGATCGTGGTGTCGACGCAGAAGACGGCAATCCCGGCGTCTGCCGCCGCTTGCAGCGGTGCGATCATCGCCTGAGCGTCGTTCGGGGCAATCAGGATCGCTGCTGGCCTGGACTGGATGACTGCGTTCAGGATCGGGGTCTGGAGCGTGGCGTCAAACTGCTCCGGACCCTGCACATCGATATTGACGCCCAGCTCCTGCGCCTTGGCGCGTATACCGCACTCCATTGTGACGTAGAACTCGTCGCCCCGGACGCCCTGGATAAAGGTAATGTTGTAAGCATTGCCCTGGTTGAGGACGCGCCCGCCATGGGCGGCTGCCCGGAGACCGTGCTGTCCGAGGAGGGTCACCCCGACCCCGACTGCCGCCGTGCCCTTCACGAAGTCGCGCCGCGTAATCCGCCGAATCGTCACCCGCTGCTCGGCCATGTTCGCTCCCTTACGCATTCTGCAATCTCCCCCCGGCTCGTTGGGGCTGGCGGAGGGTACCAAGGCCGGCATGGTGGCGCAACAGGGGACGTAGACGTGGCCGCGGTTCTACATCCGCTCCTCCGCCCGGCGCCGGCGCTGATCGAGATAGACGGCGACAATGAGAATGCCTCCGATCAACACCTGCTGCCAGAACGGCTGCACCCGGGCGATCACCGTGCCATTTCGGAGCACCGCCGGAATGAAGGTGCCGATCACCGACCCCACAATCGTCCCAAGCCCCCCGAACAGACTTGTTCCGCCGATGACCGCCGCGGAGATCGCGGCCAGGTTATCGGCCTGGTGCGTGCTGACCGAGGCTGTACCAAACCTGAGTAGATCGAAGACCCCGGCGATGCCCGCCAGAAGCCCGCTGAGCGCGTAGACCTTGATGAGGTGCAGATCAACGTTAATCCCGACCCGCCGTGCTGCGGCCGCGTTGGAGCCGACGGCGTAGGTGTAACGACCAAATCGCGTCCGGGCCAGGGCAACGGCAGCGATCACCACGACGACCGTCGTCACCGCAAGTGGAGGCGTGATGCGGTAGTGGTATCCCCCGAGATCGAAGGAGATTAGTTCCCGCAGTCCGATTTCCTGCTGGATAGCCGGCGGCACGTTCGGGACATTGACACCACGAGAGAGAAGCTGCGCGAACCCCAGGGCCATCCCAAGCGTCCCGAGCGTGACGATGAAGGCGGGCATTTTGAGACGTGTGATCAGCACGCCGTTGACGATGCCCCAGCCGAGCCCAGAGAGGATACCGGCCGCGATGCCGAGGGGGATGCCCATCTCCTGGGTGGGGAACTCATACAGCTTGACCTGCTCGGGACTCCCCGAGAAGCGCACCGCCACCTTCGCCGCGACGACCGCCGAGAAGATCAGCACCGAGCCGACAGAGAGATCGATTCCCGCGGTGATGATCACGAAGGTCGCCCCAACAGCGAGCAGCAGAAGCTGTGAGGCGTCAATGGCGATATTCTGGAAGTTGTTCGGGTTAAGGAAATTCTTCCCGCTGATCAGCGAAAAGGCCAGGATCAGAGCCGCCAGGATGAGCAGGGTGAACAGGGAGGAAATCCGAACAAACGGATTCTGACTGCTCACGTCGGCGGAAGGAGGCACCGCCTGCGGCGGCGCAGTCGTCTGGGCATCGCTAGCAGCCAATGGTCGCCTCCCTCCTCGCCCCGCTCAGGCGTACTGATCCCGTCATCGCTGAAACCGCGTCGTCGATGGTCGCGGTCTTAGGATCCAACTCTTGGACGACCTGACCCAGTCGCAAGACGACGATCCGATCGGACACCTCAAACACATGCGGCATGTTATGGCTGATGAAGACGACGGGGATGCCGGCATCCCGCACCTGGCGCATCAGGTCCAGCACCTGACCGATCTGAGCCACACCCAGGGCTGCGGTCGGCTCGTCCATGATCACCACCTTGCTCGCCCACATGACGGCCCGCGCGACCGCAACGCCCTGGCGTTGGCCACCGGACAGCGTCGTCATCCGCCGTTGCAGCCCTGGGACCCGGACCTTAAGCCGCGCCAATTGCTCTTCCGTCTCCTGCCGCATCCGTTTGCGATCCAGAAAGCCAAGCGCGCCAAGTGGCCCGGCCATCCGGTACTCACGCCCGAGAAAAATGTTTGCCACGGCGTCCAGATGAGGCGCGATCGCGAGATCCTGGTAGACGGTCTCGATGCCGTGTCGGCGGGCATCCTGTGGGGAATCGAACCGGACGGGTCGGCCGTCAAAGACGATCTCGCCCGTGTCAAACGGCAGCACCCCGGTGAGCACGTTGATGAGCGTCGACTTGCCGGC
>JAUJMG010000426.1 GCA_030446955.1 Thermomicrobiales bacterium | reverse complement strand
GGTCGGCTCCTCCTTGCCGTCCAGGGTAGCACGAAGATCGCGTGGTAGCCCAAGCCGGACGGCTCTTGCGCCGCCTCAGCATCGCGCATGAAGCACCTGCCTCGATCCGCAGCCGCTGTGGCGTCCAATCCGTGCCAGAACGGTAGACCCACATACGCCCCAGCCCCGACGTGGCACCGGTGCAAACAGGCTTTCCCGACTGGCGGGCTGCCTGTCCCGATGGGCAACTCGTCCTGCCGTGGCCCAAGATTTTTGGTCGGCCTCGGCGCTGTTCGTCTCTAGGACCTATCCGGCCGACCTCTGACCGTGACCACGGAACCGCCGGATCACGAGGGGACAAGCATCACTGCCGCTGCCCCGCCCGTAACAACCAAGTTCGTCACGGGTTCGTACCCCGTCACGGCGAGGAGCCCAACCCGGTAGTCGGGCCGGACGACGACGGCCACACCTCCAGCAGGTGTCCCATGCCTCGGTCTGCCCGGACATCGGCCATGGACCGAGAAAGGTCCAGCGCTTGGACGTCGCGGGAGGCCAGGGGTTACACGGTTGAGCGGGCGAAGCTGAGCCAGTCAACGCGATGACCGCTAACCTCGGACGCTGATTGGCTTGATGGGCCATCGGGCGCTTGCGGCTTGACGCACCGGCCACGCTCCGCTTGCCACCGGCAACGGCATCGAGCATCTGCTCAGGGCCCTTTCGCCTGTTCCTTTGCTCCTCCCAAGGCCGTGACCAAATTGTGACGACGCCGCCGTACTCCTGTAGCAGCCGTCTTCTATGGTGGTCGTGGGTGAAACGAATCGTTCTTCCACCACCACCCGTCAGGAGGCTCGTGCCGTGTACCTCAACCACCTCAGCACCGACGCCGCCAAGGCGCACAGCCGGGACCTACTTACCGAGGCGGAGCAGGATCGCCGCCTCGCCCTCGCTGGTCGCCCTCGACCTCTTGCCCCAGCGCTTCGCGCCGCTGCTCGCTTGATGAGCCACCTGAGGCCGGCCGCATCCTAACCACACCACAACAGGAGAATTTCCGTGCTGCCCTACACCGCTGTCGACCTGATCCACACCATCACCGCTGACCTCGTGCCGGAGGGCGAACCCGACCCGGACCGGGCGCCTGCCACCCAACGGCGACGAACCCTCGCCGCGACCCTCGCCGCCCGATACCGGCGCATACGAGTGGCCCGGTGACTCAGGTCACGCGGGGCCACGCACCTCAATGGTCTCGGTTGGCCGCATCTGAACTGTCCTGACCCTCGCCTCTGGATCAGCGGTTGCCCTGTCGTCGGAGCGAGCTAGCAAAGCGCACGGGCCGGGTTCAGCTGCCCCGGCCCGTGGTGGTGCTGCGACTCTCGAAGGCTCCAACTCCCCGACTCCTGCCTGGTCAGGTCGCGGCTCCGCCGAGAACGCTGAACGGGTCGGCCGCCGCCCACAGGCCATCGATCGGTACGGGGTCTGAGATGTGGCCGACGAAGCGCGCGTCCGCGTCGTCGTGGTGAAAATCGAGCAGTACCTAGGCGCCGCTCCGGTTCTAGATCGGGCGGCCGCTGTAAAGGCTCTCGTCCGTGATCCGGCGCGCCGCCGCCGGAGCGTACGGGCCGATGGGAGCGTCCCGCTCGAGCAGCCAGACCCCGCCCCGCTCCTCTGCCGCCCGCCGCTCCTCGGGGAGCTCCGTGCTCAGGCAGGAGAAGAGGAGGACGGAGGCCAGTCAACGGCGACCAATTGCCGCACATCTAGGTGACCGAAGCCGGCCCCAGGGCACTCAGCGGCGGCATCACCTCCCACGCCAACAGATCGTGGGAGCGGGCATGCCCAATTACCCCCCGTTGATCGCCTGGGTCCGTCCGCGCTCGAGCAGTGATCTGCATGTGCCACCCGTCCCCATCGGAGTCGCGGAAAACCCACAGATTGCGCCAGGCCTCGTCCGCCCACTGGCGGTCGCCCAGCTGCTCGTACCAGCGACCGTCGCTTGAAACCAGCGCCTCCCGGCCGTGCTTGCGCCAGGTAGAGAGGTCTGCAAATGTCGCCGGCCCGACCCGCTGTTTCAGTCCCTGCTGAGTGCGGCTCGACCCCGTGTAGAACATGTCCCACGTCCCGTCGTCGGCCCGCACGACGGACCCCGTCCAGATCGTGTAATCAAAGGCCGGCGCATCGCTCGGTCCGAATCCCTCCCCGACTACGCGCCAGGCGACCAGTGGCACGAATGGCCCCGACTCCATTATGAGCGCCTTCGACGGTCGGCTTCCCCTTAAGTGGCGGCAACGGATCCTTGAGATCGTTCAAGGACGACGCCTGGGCCTAAGTCAAGTCGCGTTGGGACGAGCGCCTCTGAGGCGACTGAGCTAGGAGCATGATCCGCAGCCTCTGGCTGACTTCCTTCGAGCTGACCTTGACGACGGGAAGGGGTAGGCATGAGACACTACTGTCGATCACGCACAGGTGCACGATTGGTGTGCCGGAAGATGCGCGTCCGCTGGTGGGAGAAGTGCGACCGGCCACCGCAGCGCATCTCGTGCCACCTCCGGGGGGTGTCCCAACGAGCGGTTCGAGCTCTGATTGAGGAAGGCGCGTCCGACGGTTGCGTCCGTGTGAGTGGGAGATGCTGTGGATCTGGGATTGACGGGAAAGGCGGTCTTGGTCACCGGAGCGAGCCGCGGCATTGGGGCCGCCATCGCGACCGGGTTTGCCGCTGAGGGATGCCGCGTCGCGGTCGTGGCGAGAGGCGAAGAAGGCGTCACTGAGCTGACGGGTCAGCTGCAAGCAAGCGGCGCGGAGGCTCTACCGCTCGTGGCGGACCTGACGGAGCCCGATGCAGCAGAGCGGGTGGTCCGTGCGGCCGAGGAGGCATTCGGTCAGCTCGACATCCTCGTGAATAACCTGGGTGGTGGGACGACGGGCGACACCGACGAGGCGTGGCTTCAGACGCTCGACGTCAACTTGCTGGCGGCGGTCCGATGCTGCCGGGCTGCCATCCCAGGGATGAAGGAGCGGCGGGCTGGAGCGATCCTGATCGTCGCCTCGATCTCCGGGTGGATGGTTGGGGGCGGGATGCCATCCTACAACGTCGCCAAAGCCGCCGAGATCATGTACGCGCGAACCCTGGGGCGCGACCTCGCGCCGTTCGGCATCCGCGCCAATACGATCTCACCCGGGAGCATCATGTTTCCCGATGGTGGCTGGGATCGCGTGCAACAACGTGACCCTGAACGGATCGCGAACTTTGTCGAGCGAGACATGCCGCGGGGGAGCTTCGGCACCCCGGAGGAGATCGCCGACGTGGCCGTCTTCCTCTGCTCCGACCGGGCATCGCTGATCACGGGGGCTGACATCCACGTTGACGGCTGCCAGCTCAAACCCGCTGTCGGCTAATGGGGTAATCAGGCGTTCCACAGCGACCTGGCAGAACAGCCCCTCCATGCTCCCCGCGAGTCGCTCCCCAAAAGGAGCTGATCGGTGCGTCGCATCTCTTTGCTCGCCTTGCCCACCTTCCCACCTACGAGCTGCGAACCATGGGCCGCGCTCCAGCGTCTGGGGGAGGACAGCGGCATCGCGTTTGCCAACGAGACCGGCGGATCGCGGCACCTCGACGGACAGAAAGGGCGGTTGCGACGCTTGGTCGCGTCCGGCAAGGTTCCCCGCATCCGCTTCCACGACCTTCGGCACACCAGCGCCACCTTGATGTTGGCCAACGGCGAGCATCCGAAGATCGTCCAGGAGCGGCTTGGGCACGCCGACATTGCCATGACGATGCGCTATAGCCATGTCACCATGAGGAGGCAACGCGGCCCTGCGGCAAGCCGCCGACGAGGCGGGCGAGGCCGCGTCGTAGTCCTCACGTGACAACGATGTGATAAAGCGGGGCACTGGCAGAAAGAAAACTCATAGTGACGGCACTTTTCGGTCAGAGGTGCCGGGTAAGGGACTCGAACCCTTACAGCCTTGCGGCCACCAGCTCCTAA
>JAUJMG010000081.1 GCA_030446955.1 Thermomicrobiales bacterium | reverse complement strand
GTCGCTCACCCCGCCCGACCCGGAGGGTCAAGACCTCGTCCAGGGCCATGTTCATTAGCGGCGGGCGCGCCACGCCGGGGATCAGGCGCCAATCGTAGGCGCACCAGCGGGCGTCATGGTCGGCAGATGCGGCAGTTGCTGACGGGCCGACGGGGAGCGTCGGAGTTGGGTTGGTCATGGGCGATCCTCCGAGTCTCCCGCGAGCGCGCGGCGCACGGCGGCACCGATCGCCTCCGGCGAGGAGCCCAGCAACTCGGCGCCCCGCGGCATCGCCATCCGGACCTGCTCAGCGATCTCGCTCTCGCTCAACTCCACCGAGAGCCCTTCCAGGGCGCTGGTGATGTCGCCGAGCGCCTCTTCCGGGTAGAGAAAGAAATCGCCGGAGACGGTGACGTCCCGCAGCGTGTCGCCTTCGACTTCCAGATCGACGGCGACCAGCTTGCCGCCAGGGGTCTTGTACTCGCCGTGCATGAGAATCCTCCGAACGAAACACGTGGGAGTGGTTGGCGGGAGCGGAGGCTCCTGTGGACCAACGCTTGACTGCGACCTTTGGGAGGTCGTCACGTTACGGGCGCAACCGGGCCATAAAGAGGGCATCGACAAACTCGCCGCCACGTAGCGCGAACGCCCGGGCTGTTCCTTCAGCAACGAACCCGAACTTCTCATAGAGATGGATCGCGGCCGCGTTGTCGACGAACACGGTCAGCTCCAGCCGCCGCAGGCCCAACCAGTTGTCGGCCAGGTCGATCATCGCCGCCACCAGCGCGCTGCCCACGCCCCGTCCTTGGAAGTCGTCGTGGACGGCCATCCCAACGCTGCCGCAGTGGCGGCGCCGAGGAGAGGTCTCGACGTGCAGCCCAAGGGTGCCAACCACCCGCCGGTCCAGCTCCGCCACGAGGGAATGGGTCTCCGGCACGGATTGGGTCAACCACTCCCGCCGTTCGGCCACTGATCGAAAGGGCAGTTGCAGCGTGCCGGCCACGACGCCCGGACAGGCGAAGATCTCGGCGATGGCCTCTACGTCCTGCGGTTCTCGCGCCCGAACCCGGACCTCGCTCGGCGCCATCGCTCGCTCCTCTTCGCCACGTCATGAACCACCCGCCCGCCCAATCACGATACGCCCTCGTCGTTGAAAGCCTCGGGGCTGAGTAGATGAGAAGGCACGCCTTCGCTGTTTCTTCTCGATAGACATGCAATGCACGCTCGCGTTCCGTCCTTGGCCGCCGCAGGGCGTCCCTGCGCGGTTCACGCAGGGACTACGGCCGGCCTCTCTCATCGCCTTTGCGCCGGGTGAGGTCCGCGAGGACCGCCCGGGCCGCGGCCTCGCCGCTCAACATGGCGCCGTTGTAGCTGGAATCGACTGTCGCTTCCGTCGCAAGGTAGAGACCCCGGGTGCCGGTGACGTTGCCGGGCAGGCGGCCGTAGATGCCAGGGGGTTGCGCGAACTGCGAGAACGGCACCCGCACGACCCGCAGCGGGGTCCAGTCCGCCGGATCATGACCGAGCATCCTCGCGGCCGCGTCCCGAGCCCGTTGGGCGAGGACCGCGTCGTCGTCGAGCCCGTCCTCCTCCAGCGCGTCGCTCAGGACGACGGCAGCCAGCAGATGGCGGCCGGGCGGGGCGTAATTCGGAGCGACCGTCGAGAGCGGCGCCAGGTGGTTGACGAGCGACGTGCCCGTGCCGTCCAGGGTGAGCCGGCGTCCGAGACCCGGGTCGCGAGCACCGGCCAGGAAGACGGTGGCACACGGCACTCCCCGATCCGGGATGGCATCAATGCCGGTCAGGTGTTTCGCCGTCGGTGGGTCGGTGGCGACCACCACGGCCGTGGCAGGCAACGTCTCGCCGCGCACGCGTACGCCGGTCACCCGGTTCCCCTCCGTGACGACAGCCTCAACCAGCCGGTGAAGGCGCACCGTGCCCATCGGCAGGCGGCGGGCGAGGCGCTCGGGCATCGCTTGGACACCGGAATCCGGCAGGATGGCGTTCCCCTCAAGGAACATCTTGAGCGTAAAGCGGAGGGGACCCGCGTCGGTGGCGAGCGAGCGGTCGAGCAAGATGCCGCCCCAGAACGGACGAGCGAACCGATCGACAAAGCCACGTCCGAACCCAGCTGACCAGAGGATCTCTGCCGCGGAGCGCGCGGAGGACGGATCGCCGGACGCCTCCCGTGCGCTCTCCCATCCTGCCATTCTCGCCCGCAACGCGAAGGTTGCCAGGCGGAGTTTGTCACTGGATCCGAAGAGGGAAGTGGTGAGGTCGCGCGGGAGTGCAGCGGGGTGGCGCAACGGATCCGCGAGCGGCACCAAACGCCGGCCCGTCCAAACAAGCGCGCCGGCGTCGAACGCGGCCGGGCGCAGGGAGGCGATATCGAGGTGACGGCGCAGCGCCGGATAGGCCTCAAGGATGACCTGAAAGCCACGATCCAGGAGATAGCCGCTCGGGTGGCGGTCGGTGCGAACCCGACCGCCGACGCCGTCGGACGCCTCCAGCACGACTACTGGTCTGCCCGCAGCGTGCAATACCGCCGCACAGGTCAGTCCAGCCATGCCCGCCCCGACCACGATCACGGCCAGCCCGACATCGCTCTCGGTAGGGGCACCGGACATCGGCATGGCGTTCGTCTCCTCAGTGCTGATCGGGGCACCGGCGTGTGATGGCTGGAAAGGCGGAGGACCACGACAGGCCACGGATGCGGCCGTTGGCGGTCAACGGGGTGGCTGTCGGCCACGAGGGCGGAAGCGACGTGAATCTCGGGGAGCGCGACGGTGCGCGGGGAAAACATGCAGGGCACCCGGTTCGACGATCCAGCAATTGGCGCCAATTCGGCAAGGCTCGTCGAGCAGGGGCTAGTAAAATCAGAACAGACGTGCTATTCTGTTCCTGCCTACTCGCCGAGATCGAGCGCCCCCACGCGCGACATCCCTGGCGACCGGCCCCTCTTCCCCACCCCCTCCGTCGAGCCGCCGGCCCCCACGCCGGCGGCTCTCCTTATGGCTCGATCCGCGCTGACCAGGATCAGCCGGTCATGGCCGCGGCCTGAGCCCGGGCCACGCGGTCCTCGTCAAACTCCACGTGACGTTCCACTTCTTCCGCAAGGGTGATTTCACCCTCCACCTCGTGCGTGGCCGTCCGCTCCCAATCCTTCAGCGTCAGGTTCATCAGCAGCGAAACCAACTCACCGCGCGCGGAATCGAACCCTTGCAGGACTGCCGCAGCATCCTCCGTTCCCGCCATCGGCGGGGGCGCCTCTGCTAAGGTGCGGAGGTACGGGTTGCGCTCGCGGAGCATCGTTTGGAGCCGCGCCTGCACCTCAAGATCCCGGTCACGCAGCTCGCCGATCAGTGAGACTACCCCCGCGGGCAGCGCTTCCGGCCCGGCGTCGCCGCTTAGCGCCCGCAGGGCCGCCGGGGTTCCCAGCAGTTCGTCGATCAGATCGCGGTAGTTGTCGAGCATTCACTTCTCACTCCCGGCGCCGCTTGGCCCCGGTCCATTGGATGCTGATTCCTGCGGGCCTGCCGTGTACCTACCCGGGAATGCCCAAACGCTGACGACCGGCGTTGACGCCGGTCAACGCCGGGGTTCCCTGGACGGCGATCTCCCAGGCAAGGCCGAAGGGATCCCGGAACGTGATCGTGGTCTCCCCGGTAGACAGCGTTTCGAGGGAGCGCATCAGGATTTCACCCTTGAGCGTGGTGTAGGTGGTCGCATCCACCCCGACCGAGATGTGGTCCAGGAGGCTGGTGAGCTCTAGGCGGGCGCCGCGGCCGGCCCGGTGAAGGGCAAGGGTGATCTGGCCGCCACGCAGGAAGGTCACATCCGCCTCGGTGCCGGTTGCCGTCGCCCGGTCCCAGGTGTAGCCGTCCTCCACGGGTTGGAAGCCGCCGCGGCCCACACGGCGGGCACGCCCCACGATCTGCATGCCAAAGAACTCGCTGTAGAACCGCTCCGCTTTGCCCATGTCCAGGACCCGGATGGCGATGTGGTTGAGCGACCCCAGAGCGACGCGGCGCCCCTCCGGCGTTGCCGATGCGCCTGGGGCGACCCAGGAGGGGTCGTCCTCTGCCCCGATGCCGGTGCCGCCGAGGCCGCCCACGCCCTGCGGCGCGTTGCCCCCTGCGCCGTCGATCTGCGTGCCGGCGCGGCCCTCGCGCAGATCCGCGCCGGCGGTGAAGCCAGGGGTGAAGCGGTCCTCCTCATGGTCTCCGATCTTCGGCAGGGTGCGCTCCACCCAGGGTTGATCGCGCCGGATGGCAGCGACCATCGCACCACGGTCGTGCGCTTCCAGCGTGAGGCGGTCCCCACCGTGAAGCACGATCCGGAGATCAGGCCGGGACGCGCCAAGGCTATCGAACCAGTTGTAGAGGGTATCGATCACGCGCAGGGAATGAGCGGCGACGGTGAGGTCGACGTAAGGGTCGTCATAGCCGAGGCCGTGGGAATTGCGAACCAGGATCACCTGCGCGTCACCCGCCTCCTCGACGGCGACGTTCGCTTCACCGGCCAGCGCCTCCGGCACCTCCAGCAAGAACCGGTAAGCCATCTCCGCCCCGCTCCCCTTCCCGTGCGTCCTCAACCGCTCCCACACCTGCTTGGAGGGGAGCGCCAACGGGAGCGGATTGTACCGTACCCGCGCCGGTCATCCGACAGTTCGAGCGGCGGCCCTACCCCTGATGCTTCACCACCGGCGCGGCGGGTGGCCAAGCAGGTGACCGTGCTACCGTCGATGTCCACCCGATCCGCGTCAGATTCAGCAACTACAGTGGGAGCAGTCCCGGATGGCCCGGCGTGAGCCCAGCACGTTCCGGGTCTGCCCCGTCACCCCGCCTGGTGACCGTGGGATTGATCTAGCCCGGGGGAGCGCCGTCGGGCAGGCGCGGTTCACTGAAGCGGGTGCCGCCGCTGCGGTACTGGGCTGCCTCGGCGTACCGACGGATCGTGCCGACAGCGTCGCCTACGTACTTGCCACCGCTGCGATTGACGTCCTCAAGCGCCAGTTCCAAGTCCTCGCGCTCCCAGGCGTTGATCTGGTCGCACCGGAGTGCCGGGCCTTCGTCGCGGACCAGCAGATCAGTCCGCGTCTGCTCCCTGCCCACGGGGCGATGGCCGGTGGCCGCACAGAGTTGCCCTTCGTAGATCCCCTGTGGACGGGCGAAGGTCTCCGGCAGGGGCTTCCCGTCCGGGCCAAGCAAAAGTTTCTGGTACTTGGGGTTCTTGTGCATCTCGACCATGATCTTGTTCCAGATCGGTCCGGCGCCCTGGATGCCGTCGATCTCCCGCAGGGGATCGTTGTTCGTGTTGCCGACCCAGACGCCGACGGTGAGATCGGTGGTGTAGCCCATCGTCCAGATGTCTACCCAGCCGTTGGTCGTGCCGGACTTGGCGGCAGTCGGCCGGCCAAGCTGGCTCTGGGTCTGTCCGAAGAGGTTCTGCTCCGTAAAGATCAGGGATCGGGCCTTGTTGTCCGTCAGGATGCTGGTGATCTGGTAGGCGTACTCGGCCTTGAGCACCTGCTGGCCGCGCTGGAACACGGTCTTGTGATCGATGTCGTAGAGCAGGTTGCCCTGAGAGTCCTCGATCTTCAGAATCGGGTTGGCGGGCACGTAACGGCCCTGATTGGCGAAGGTGGCATAGGCGTTGGTCAGCTCCAGCGGGAGGACCTCGCCGCCGCCGAGCGCGATAGAGATGCCGTAGAACTCGGGAGGCTGCAAGAGGGACTTCTTCATCCCCATGCGATGCGCCAGGTCGATCATCTTGTCGACGCCGGTGTAGTCCGTCGCCTTCACCGCCGGAAGGTTGAGCGAGTTGGCGAGCGCGGTGCGGACCGTGACCGCACCGTAGAAGTTGCCCGTGTAGTTCTGCGGCTCGTAGTAGGGATCGGGCGCTCCGGGGGTCTCCCAACGGCGTCCCGCATCCAATACCACCGTGCCTGGACTCCAGCCCTCCTCGAAGGCTGCCGCGTAGGCGATCGGCTTGATGGCGGAACCGGGCTGTTGGTCGGAGGTGGTGACGTTGACCTGGCCGTCGATGAGGGGGTTATCGAAGTTGGCGGAGCCCACCATCGCCAGGATCTCGCCGCTCCAGGGCAGCATCACGACCGCCGCAGCGTTCTGCGCGTTGTAGGGCGCCAGGGCTTCCACTTGGGCGGCCACCGTCTGCTCGGCGAAATCTTGCAGGTCGCTGTCGATGGTAGTCGTGATCTGGAGACCGCCTTGGTAGAGGGCCCCCTCGCCATACTTCTCGACGATGTAGTCCCGGACGTAGTTGACGAAGTGAGGGTTGTCGAGCACGGCGCCGGTCCGTCGAGGCTCGACAATCGGCCCGTCGGCCCAACCAGCGTCCGCCTCGGCGCGGGTGATGTAGCCATACTTGACCATCTGGTTCAGCACGTACCGCTGGCGCTGCTTCGCCTGCTCGAAGTTCTCCTTGATGGCCGGGTTGTAGTCGGTGGGGCGCTGCGGGAGACCCGCCAGCATCGACGCCTCACTAAGCGTGAGGTCCTTGGCGTGCTTGTTGAAGAAGGTCTGCGAGGCGGCCTCAATGCCATAGGAGCGGCTGCCGTAGAAAATCTGGTTGAGGTACATCGTGAGAATGTCTTGCTTGCTGTAGCGCCGCTCCAACTCGACGGAGGCCAGCGCCTCCTTGGCCTTACGGGTGTAGGAGATCTCGTTGCCGATCTCCTCCGGGAACAGGGAACGGACGAGTTGCTGGGTGATCGTCGAGCCGCCGGACGAACCGCTGCCGCTGACGTTGATAAACGCACCGCGCACGATCGCGACCGGTTCGACGCCGCGGTGCGTCCAGAAGGTCGCGTCCTCGGCGGCAATCGTGGCGTTGATCAGATCCGGCGAGATTTGGTCCAGGGGCATGAATGAGCGCCAGCCGATATCTGGGTCATCGATCTCTTGCAGGAGTTTCCCGTTGCGGTCCATGATGCGGCTGGTCTGGAACGTGCCGGTGACGATGCCGGTGGCATCAGGCAAACCCTTGTTGACCTCGCGGTAGGCTGCAACCGTGCCGCCGACGGCGGCGACGGACGAGACGACAAACGCGGCTGTGGCGAGCAGGAACGCTGCCATCAGGATGTTGGCGGCAATCAGGAGGATCCGTCCCCGCCCAATGCCTTTCCGAACCCCCCGACCGGAGACACCGGGAAGCAGATGGGGGGGGAGTCCGTTCGCCCGCCGCCCATGGAGGGTTCGCCCGTAGCGCATGGCCCGACGCTGAGCATCCGGATGGAGGCGGCTGACGCGGGCGATTCGTCCGTGGCTCATGCTGAGATCGTGCTCCGTAAAGCTGGAGGGTTGGGTTCGAGCGACCGGTGCGGGGGCAGCGAGTTGCGTCTCCCCGGTGGCGAGATTACGTCAATGCTACCACGCACCTCTTCAGGCACCGGTTGGTCGTCCTTCGCCAGCCCGACCATCATGTGCGAGGCTCGATGACGGCGTGGAGCAGCAGCGAGGAGTGGAGCCCCAGATGGGTGATCGAGAGCCGACCGAGATGACCGCCGCGCACGGGTGGGAGCGGGTGAGGGGTAGCGCGCAAGCGACCACTCCAGGGGTACGGATTGCCGCAGCGGTTCGGCTGGTGGGCGCCGGTCATGCCGCCCCAGCTTGGGAGCTTCACGCGCGCGAGACCTTCCCTGCGGCAAGTACGATCAAGATCGCGATCCTCGTGGCCCTCTACCGAGAGGTAGATGCGGGTCGTTTGGATCTGAGTGATGTGCGTCCCGTGGATGCCGCCGCAAAGACGCCCGGCAGTGGCGTGCTCACTTGGCTGCATGATGATCTGCCCCTGACTCTCGCCGACCTTGCCGCGTTGATGATTGCCGTCTCCGATAACACAGCCTCCAACCTGCTGCTGGATGCCGTGGGCATGGATCGCGTTCAGGCAACCATTGCCGATCTTGGTCTGACCGCAACGGCACTGAATCGTCGATTCCTTGGTCGCGCTCCAGGTCCCGGCGAGCCGGATAACATGACAAGCGCGGCGGACCTGGTGTCCCTGCTCGCCGCTATCGCGGAGGGCACTGCCGCTTCCCCGGCAAGCTGTGCCCGGATGTGGGAGACCCTGCGCCTGCAGCAACATCGGGACCGCCTGGCCCGTCGTCTCCCGACGGAGACCGTCTTCGGCGGCAAATCCGGGTCGTTACCGGGGTTGGCCCACGATTCCGGATTGATCGAGGGATCGGCCGGCACCCTCGTCGTGGCGGTGCTGACGGAGGGATTTGTGGATCCCTACGCCGCGGACGAACTGATCGGCCAGGTTGGGCTCGCCGCCCTGGAGGACGTGGAGCTTCTGGCGCAGCAGGCCCTCGGAGCCGGATAGAGCCTTACGGGCTCCGGGGCCCGCCGGGGGCCCTCATTCAACCGTGGGTAATGGAGTCTAGCGACAGATTCCGACCCTAGGCCGATGCCCCGGCTGAGGTAAGCAGGCTTGGGTCGGCCAGAAGACAACTCAGTTGACTCGTGATGGTCTGGCGTTTTTGGGCCAACGCACGATCCGAGAGCCAGCCGGCATCGCGGAGTTCAAGCAGCGAGCGTAGGCGCGGTCCCGCCTCACCGACGGCAATGAGGCGCGCCCGCCTGCTGTCCGCTTCGTGTCGAGACAGGTTCCCGCTCTTCTCTAGGGAAGCGATCTCGGTGAACGCAGCGGCGCGCAGCGCCTCCGACGGCAGGCTGGCATTCAAGGGGACGGCGTTCTGGCCTCCCACGCGGGCATCGATGGCCGATAGCACCTCCGCGAGGAGCCGTCGGGCCACGGCTTCATAGATTTCCACCTGCTCCAGCCCCGACATCCCGACCGGCCAGGGCGTGGCGGCCGGTGCATCAGGCACCGCAGCGACCGCATCAGGGAGATCAACGCTCTCCGGAGAGGACGGTGCCTCCGCGCCAGCGGGGTCCACAGGGACCGGGGGGGCTGACGGCGCGTCTATGACAAGCCCTCCAGATGAGGCAACAAGCGCCTCCTCGGCGGGAAGGGTCGTGGCCGCTGCTGGTTTGGGGAGCGCTTCAGGAGGGGTGGGGGTAGCGACTGGTGCCGCGATGCCTCTCACGATCGAGTCATCAGTACGCTCCTGGAGAGGGGCAAGCGCTATCGCTGATGAGGTTCCATCGGGTTCGTCCGGTGCCTCTGGTGAGAGGTCACTGGAGGGCGGAGGCGGACTTGGATCGATGATCTGAGGGGCACCGGTCGCCTCATCCGCGCTTATCGGATCCGGGTCGATCGCGACGCTCGGTGTGTCCCACACCTGCTCCACGGGAGGGTGCAGGGAAAGGGATGACGGATTCAGATCTGCCGGAGGTGGTTCGGCCGAGCCCGGTACGCTCGTGGGGAGATCGGGGATGGCAAGTGAGACGGGCTGCCACGGCTGGACGGGTGCTGGCGGAACTCCTTGAGGGATGCCACGAGAGCGTAGGCCGACGAGACACGCGCCTCGTTCCCGAACGTTGCGCTCCGGCGTCTGGCGGTTGAAATGGAACGCGAGGTCATGCCGGTCCCCCGCCGCATCTTTAACCCCCACGATGAGGGTAGGAATGACGTGGCGGCCGATCGTGTCGACGGCCGCCACGTCCAGGATGTGCTCCAGCGCGACGCGGTGGATTCCCCGGCCTGCTCCGCTGCCCCAGATGACCGAGCGCGTTGTCAGCCAGATATTGCAGGACGTGCGCTCCAACCCGGCCCCAATCGGGGCCGTCAGCGTCCCGCTCCAAATCACGTTCTCCTGCTCGTAGCGGGTGGCCTCCTCCCAATCCAGATGCAGACCGGGATCGGCGGAGGCGGCGCCGACGGCAGCCTCGGGAAGCCCTGCCGCGCGCAACGCCCCCAGGGCCTGCTCCGCGCGGCGGGGACCACGCAGCTGCAGGAGTGGGCCTCGGAACTTGAGGACAAACCCACGACCGACGGACCCGTCCAGGTAGCGAAGGCGGAGGGCGGCATCGGGACGGTCGGATTGGGCGAGGGTCCGGGCGCCGCAGAGCCAGCCGATCGGTAGCCCGAATCCATGCGCTCGGCCTTCATCGACGAGGAGATAGCGGTCCGTGATGCGGAGTTGCGCGCCTTCTAATCGCCCGCCGTGCGAAGCACCGCCGGGGAAGCCCCCAATGACATCCACCTGGCACTCGAAGCGAACCTGACCACGCTCCGCCCGCCAGCTGTCATCGTTGTGACGACCTGATGCGGCGGAAGCCCCAACCACTCCCGCGTTCCCCTGCCTTGCCCGCTCGCGCACGATGTCGAGCACCATCCGATCTGTTTCCTCCCCCCGCCAATCGGTGCCACCGACTGGCTCCATGCGCTTAACCGGTGCCGAGGTTCCCCACTGCCAGAGGCGGTCATGTATCTGACCCAGCAACGAGGTCGGATGTGCGATGCTTTATCGCGTCGCCTGGCTCGCGCGAGTGCTCAATCCCCCCTCGGTAGCTCCTATGGTAACGCGGCTGGCCTGTACGTACAACAGCGACCGGGCACTGCGCGAGGTGGCCTGTTTGCCTTGACGGATCGATCTCACACGGTGGGGTCCCATACGTTGTATCGATGTGGGGAACACGTGGGGAGGAATGGGACCGGACGGGGCCAACGCCGCCGCAAGGGCGGGACGAACGGAGCAACCGAGGCAATGACGAACGCGATGGCGGCGGAGGCAGCCCTGGCGGGGGCCACCTGCGCCTACTCGACGCTCGACCCGGCAACGGCACCCGCGGCAACGTCCTTCGAGGCCGTGCTGGCGCGCTACCAGGGAGAGATCTACCGGTACACCATCCACCTGACTCGCAACCGCACCGATGCCGACGATCTCTATCAGGAGACCCTGCTCAAGGCCTATCGCGCCTTTGATCGCTTGGACGGCGCGGCGAACCACCGCGCCTGGCTCTACCGGATTGCCACCAACACCTTCCTCAGTGATCGGCGTAAGCGCGGCCGCGAAGCCGGGTTGGACGAGGCGACCGAGCAAGCCTTGACCGCCGCACCCGACGACCATGCCGCTGGACTCGACGCCCGCGACCTGCTGCGAGAGGTTGAATCCTTCGTTGCGGCTCTGCCGGTGAAGCAGCGGGTTGCGCTGATCTTGCGGAAGCATCACGAGTTGGGCTACGCCGAGATCGCGGCGACCCTCAAGTGCTCTGAGGCGGCGGCCCGGGCCAACGTCCATGAGGCCCTACGCAAATTGCGCCAATCCTTCGGCGACCGACTGTGATCGCCCAGGCAGGACCCTGCGATGGAGGCGACCGATGACCTCGATGAGGACCGAACCCGATGGAAGCGATCATGACCGCATCTGACGACCAAGCGAACCAGGTCCCCGACCTTGAGGAGTCGACGGCGCCGATGATGGTGGCGCCGACGGGCACCTGGCCCGATATCGGCATCATTGCCGCCGCTCATCAGCCCGGCATTGATCCCTGCGATGTGGCCTGCGACGCGATGCCCGGCCACGTCGTCGGCGACTTGACACCGCCGGAGATGGCATGGCTGCTGGACCACACCTCAGACTGCTCCTACTGTGCCAATATGCTGAACGGCTACGAACGCGTGGACGACGCGCTGGAGCGGCTGATTCCCCCTGCCAGTCAAGCAGCCCCACCCCCGCTGCCATTCTTGCCCTCCACCAGGCGGGCAAGCTATCGCACGATCGAGAGCCCCGTGGGGCCGCTCCTCGTCGCCGCGACAGAGGCTGGGGTGTGTGAGATCGGCTTCGCCCGCAGCGAGTCCGAGGCGGAGTTCCGTGGCCGGCTGGTGGCGCGAGGGCTGACCCCGGTTCCGGACCTGGACGAGGCGACGGTGGCGACGGGCGGGCAAGCGATTGCCCAACTCCGAGAGTACTTCGAGGGACGCCGCAACCGGTTCGACGTGCCCCTGGACTTTGCCGGCGTGACGCCGTTCACACGAGCGGTGCTGGACGCCACAGCCGAGATTCCATTTGGCCACCTTAGCACCTACCGTGATATCGCGACGCGAATTGGGAAGCCTGGAGCGACCCGCGCCGTCGGCAACGCCCTCGGCCGCAACCCGATCCCCGTCATCATCCCCTGCCACCGGGTCGTTCGCTCCGGAGGCTCGCTTGGCGGTTACACGGGCGGCATCCAGATAAAGGAGCGCCTGTTGGCCCTGGAAGGCGCAGCGCTCGTGACCGCGTAGCTCGCTCCCTGGGCGTCGGAGACAGCGTCTAGCTCCCATCCCCTCCTCCTCCTCCGGCCCCGGGGAGGAGTTCTCGTAAGAGAAGCGGCCCCCTGACTCCCGCGCCATCCCGGTTCACGCGAGAACCGTTAGGGGAGCCCGTCGCTTCCCGAATCCGCGCACGTCGCCATGACGGCCAGAACAGTGCGTCCCTTGGGCGGCGATTCAAGCGGGGCCATCGGTAAGCGTCCAGGTCTGAAGCAGCATTGCCCTGGTACAGTAGTTCGCCGCCGGTGTCAGGACGCTACGGCTGTCCGACTTCCCTCTCGCCCGAAAGGACGCGGCCGTTGGCCAGAGCCAGGAGCGTGGACATCGCCGACGGGGCGATGCTGGCAACGGTGGGCGTCTGGGCCGGCAACAACGTAATCGCCAAGGCGGCGCTGCGCGAGATCGAGCCATTGCCGTACGCGCTTGGGCGCGTGGCGATTGTGGTGGTACTCCTGTTCGCCTGGCTAGGGATCCGGCGGGTTGACCTGCGGGTGCGCCGGGTAGACCTGCCGCTCCTGGCATTGGCCGGCTTCACTGGCTTCGGCGCCTACGGTCTGCTCTTCATCGTGGGGCTGGGGCGGACATCGGCCTTCTCGGCCGCGCTGCTGATCTCGCTCGGGCCGCTCTTCACCCTGCTGTTTGCGTCCCTGCTAGGGATCGAGACGGTCCGTCGCGGGCAGTGGACCGGCGTTGCCGTGGCTGCCGCCGGGGTTGCTCTTTTCGTTGGGGACAAGCTGCTGGCCAACCGGCCGGCAGTCGGGGACGCGCTGACCCTGCTGGCCGCCGTGACCTTCGCTGTTTACAGCCTGGCGACTAAGCCGCTGGTGGGAAGGTATGGCCCCACCGTGGTCTCCGCCTGGTCGTCGCTGGCCGGGGGGATCGGAATCCTACCGGCGACGTTGTCGGCTTCGCTGCACCACGACTGGGGAAGCGTCTCCGGGCGAGGCTGGGCGGCGCTACTCTACTCGTCTGCCCTCTCGATGCTGGCCGCCTACGTAGCGTGGGCCTGGGCAATCGAGCGTCGCGGGGTGGGTAGGACGGTGCCCTACCTCTATCTCGTTCCGATTGCGACGGGCTTCCTGGCCGCGATCTTCCTCGGGGAGCGGTTCGGGCTACTCAAGACCGTTGGCGCGCTTCTCGTGCTCGCCGGCGTTGCGCTTGCTCGGGGGTGGGGCGGCGATATGGGGCGACGTTGGGGGGCGCGAGGCCACCAAATTCCGTCATCAAAGCCGGTTCGGTGACCGCATCGTCCCGCAGTTCAAGGGCGCAGCGCACCTGGAGTGAGCCAACGTCATTCGACAAGGCCGGACGAAACTGTGATGCGCTGGATATCCTCGCCAAGGCCAAGTTCGTGTAGCGCCGTCCAGGTGGTGGGGGCGGCGGCACCGCTGCGACCAAGCGTTGCTCTCA
>JAUJMG010000425.1 GCA_030446955.1 Thermomicrobiales bacterium | reverse complement strand
GAGTCGCCCCTGGACAAGAGCTTCGTCGAGGACAAGGGCAACCGGCAGTTCTTCCTTTCCGGTCTCTTCGAGTACCTCCCCGTACGCAGTGCCGCGATGGACGACGAGGCCGCGCGCGCCTGCGTCGCCTTCTCGATGGCGGAACTCCTCCGAACAGGAACGACCACCGTGATGGAGATCGGCTCGTACGGAGATGATGTGGTCGCACAAGCCGAGCGCGTGGGCCTGCGCGCCTACGTGGGGCAGGGATACCGCTCCGGCCGCTGGTACACCGACGACGGAAAGACCGTAAAGTACGCCTGGGACGAAGAGACAGGGATCCGGGGACTGGAGAAGGCGGTCGCCTTCGTCGAGAAGATCGACGGCCGGGCCAACGGGCGGATCAAGGGGTTCCTGACCCCGGCCCAGGTCGACACCTGCACCGAGGACCTCCTCCGCCGCTCCCGAGAGGCGGCGACCAGCCTCGGCGTCCCGCTCGCGCTCCACGCCTCCCAGTCGGTGCCCGAGTTCCAGGAGATGACCCGCCGCCACGGCCTGACGCCGATCGAGTGGTTGCGGGAGATCGGGTTCCTCGGCCCAGACGTGATCCTCGGCCACGCGATCCTGCCGGCCGGAAGTTCCTGGGTCAACTACCACGGCGACGATATCGGCATCCTTGCCGATACCGGCACCAACGTCGCCCACGCCGTCTGGGTCTTCGTCCGGCGCGGTATCGCGATGGAGAGCTTTGCCCGCTACCTGGAGCGGGGGGTGAACATGACCCTGGCGACGGACACCGCGCCGCAGAGCATGATCGAGGCGCTGCGCTGGACGGCGGTCGCCAGCAAGATCGTCGACCGTCGGACGGAAGTGGCGACCGCGGCCGATGTCTTCACCGCCGCCACCCTGGGTGGATCAAAGGCGCTCGGCCGCGACGACCTGGGACGGATCGCCCCCGGAGCCAAGGCCGACCTACTGCTCTGGGCAGGCGAGAGCCTCACCATGACCCCACTGCGGGACCCGATCAAGAACATCGTCTACAGCGCGACATCCGAGGATCTTCGCACCGTCATCATCGACGGCGAGATCGTGATGCAGGACCGCGAGATCCCCGGCGTGGACATCGCCGCCCTCTCCCGCGACCTCCAGGCGGCCGGTGAGCGGATGTGGCCGCGCGTCTCTGAAGGTGACTGGGCCGGCCGCACCGTCGACCAACTCTCCCCCCACTCCTTCCCTCCCTTCGAGGGATAGGAGGAGGGCTATGCCGGATCGAGCGCCGAGAGTATCGGGCAAGGACATCGTGGCAGCCCTTGAGCGGGCGGGGTGGCACCGAGTCGGTACAACAGGAAGCCATGTCAAACTGCGAAGCCCCAGCGGTTCGGGGGTCACCATCGTCCCGATACATGGGAACGCGACGTTGCCGACGGGAACGCTGAAGAACATCCTCCGACAAACTGGGCTGACCAACGAGGAGTTGAGGGAGTTGTTGTGATGGGCCGGTACACCGTCGTGCTCACCCCGGAGCCGGATGGCAGCGCCTACAACGTGACGGTGCCCGCCCTTCCAGGGTGCTTCACGTGGGGCAGAACAGTCGAGGAGGCGCTCGCGATGGCCCGCGAAGCGATCGCGCTCTACCTGGAAGGAGAAGAGGACGTCTCTCTTCCGGACGGCGACGAGGCGATCGTGACTACGGTCGCCGTGGAAGATCGGATGTTGTCTTCCGCGTGAACGTCTCCCTAGCCAGAGGTGGCACGCCCGCGGCGGCTTGGTAAGCGATGGCGGCACGGAGAACGGTCGCGTCAGCAAAGCGCGGCCCCTGCAGGTGCAATCCCACCGGCAGGCCGTCCACGTGGCCGCAGGGGACGGAGATCGCGGGTTCGCCCGTCAGGTTGGCCGGACCGGTGGCGGCGATCTCGACCTCAATGGTGGACCCGGCCGCTGCCGGATCTTGGGTCGCGTCGTAGGAGCCGAGCGGGGGCGCGACGATCGGCTGTGCAGGCCACGCCAGCAGATCGACCCGCTCGTAGATTGCCGCAAACGCCGCCGCGATCTTCGTCTGCGCCTGCCGCGCGAGGACGTACCGATAGGCGGGCAGGCGGGACGCCGCTTCCAGTTCACCGCGCAGGGTTGGGCCGTAGTCCTCGGGGCGCCCCTCGAGCGAGTGGTGGTAGGCCGCCGCCTCGGCGGGGTAGATGTCGCCAATGGTCGGCACCAGCAGCTCGACGATCCCGGGATCGAGGTCCACCTCGACGATCTCCGTGCCCAGCTCGGCCAGGGTTGGCACTACCCGCCCAACTGTCTCCCGAAGGGTTGGGGTAACGGCGAGATCGAACAAGCGAGGCACGACCCCGATCCGCAGCCCCCTCAAGGGCTTCGCTCGAGTAACCCAACCGGGGTCCGTTAGCAGTTCGCCCAGCTCCTTCACCACGGCGTCCGCTCTCGCAACAGGTGCCGAGTTGGGGTCAGCCGGATCGTGACCGGCAACGGCGGCGAGGAGCAGGGCCGCATCCTCGGCCGTGCGGGTGATGGGACCGGCGTGGTCGAGGCTGGGCGAGAGCGGGATAACCCCGGCGCAGCTCACGAGGCCGAAGGTCGGCTTCAGCCCAGTCACACCGCAGTAGGCGGCCGGGGAACGGATCGAGCCGCCGGTGTCGGAGCCGAATGTCCCCCAAGCCAACCCGGCTGCGATGGCTGCCGCGGAGCCGCCGGAAGAGCCGCCTGCCGTCCGTGTGGAGTCCCAGGGGTTGCGCGTTTCGCCGTAAGCCGGGTGAGGGTGGCCGTAGGCAAACTCCATTAAGTTCGTCTTACCCAGCAGCACGGCGCCCGCCTCGGCCAGCTTTCGAACGACGGTCGCGTCCTCCGCCGGGACCCGCCCGGCAAAGACCCTCGACGCTGCGGTGGTCGGTACACCCGCCGTGTCAAACAGATCCTTGAGCGCGATGGGGACGCCATCGAGTGGCCCGAGGGACCGCCCGGCCGCGCGACGTGCGTCAGCGGCGTCCGCTTCCGTCCGCGCTCGCTCCGGAAGCACGGTCAGGTACGCGTTGAGTTGCTCCCGCCCGTCGAGTGCCGCGATCCGGCGAAGGGCGTGGTTCGTGGCCTCGCGGGATGAGACGCGCCGCTGGGCCAGTTCGCCGGCCAACCCGGCTAAGGTGAGGTCGTGCAAATCGAGCATCCTGCTTCCTCCCCGGAGCTCTCCGCTTTGCGTCGCGCACCGTCTGTAGCTTCAGCGTCGGGGATCAAACGGCTCCCCCCGCTTGAATTGGGTGAGAACTGGCGTAGACTACCCAGCCGACGAACCAACATACACTCCCTTGCGCTGGGGCGCATCGCTGGCGGCCCTGTGCGTCCGTCCTCTAACCGGATGATGGCCTTTGACGGCGGCGCGGATGCCTTCCCAGAGCTGATCGCCCGCCGCCGTTCGTGGGTGCCGTGGTGGGGTCCGATCGCGTCGAGGGAAGTGTTCCCAGCTGGGACAGGGGTGGCGGTACGTTGGACGTTAGGTGAGGCGGGATGCCCGTCTCTCGACTCAACCGGTGCATCGCCGGAGTGCGTCATCGGTGGGTGAGAAGGAGAAGTCCTTGGACCAGCAGCGACAGCAACGGCAGGCGCGCAACGTGGAACTCGCGGATCTGGTACAGCGAGTTGCCGAAGAGCGGATTGACCGACGTCGGTTCACCAAGCGGGCGCTCGCGCTCGGCCTCTCTGCGCCGGCGATCGCGGCGCTCTTCTCCACCTACCGGGCTGGGGTGGCTCAGCAGGAAACGCCGACGGACAACCCCATCACCATTACCGTCGGCGGTACCCCGATCGCCGTTGCTGAGGAGGACATCGCTAACGCGACGCCCGGCGGCATCCTCCGTTTCGCTCGGGCCGAGGACTCCAACAACCTGGACCCCGTCACCAATGACGGCAACGTCAACATCTGGATCTTCATGAACGTCTACGACCAGCTGGTGCGGGTCACGCGCGACGGCGCCTCGCTGGA
>JAUJMG010000424.1 GCA_030446955.1 Thermomicrobiales bacterium | reverse complement strand
GACAGATTCGCCACGCGGTAGGCTACGTGATGCACTCCATCGCCTCGCTTGGCGAGGAAGCGAGCGATCGGCCCATCAAGGTCGGTTGGGTGGATGAGTTCCACGTATCCGGGGCCGGATTGGAACGTCACCGCAATCACGCCCTGCTCTGGCACCTCGAACCGTTCCCCCGCGCCAAACCCGAGCGCCGCGTAGCGCGCGAGTGCCGATTCCATGTCGGCCACGACGATGCCGACGTGGTGCAGCCCGAGATGGACGTGGGGCGGAAGCGAAGCAGAGGCTGAAGCCCGGTCGTTCATGAAAACGCCTTGGTCCTTCCCCGCAACTGGACGAGAGGTTCCTATCGGTCACCCGCTGTTCCCTCGTCCGCGTTGGGAGAGACGATGGAGCCGGGAGCAGGGGTACCTACGGCGCTTGATTCGCCCGTCGAACCGCCGGCGGCTGGGTTGCCGTCCTTGCTCAGGACCAAGCCCCGTTTGCGCTTGCCCGATAGCTCAAAGTAGGCCCGGAAGGCTTTGTCCGCGACGGGCACCGCGTAGCTGGACCCCTCGCCGCCATCGTCGATGATCACAGCAATGGCAATCTCCGGCTTGTCGAACGGGGCGAAGGCCGTGAACCAGGCGTGGGCGCGGGTGTAGCGGCCGTCTTCCGGGTCCACCTCGCCGAACTCGGCCGTTCCCGTCTTGCCGCCGATCTCAATCTGGTCCTCGCCCTCCGGGTTGGTGAGCGGCCACTTGGTGACCATCTGCCCCGTTTCCACGTTGATCGCCTGACGTGCCGTGCCCTTCTCGCCATGCACGACCCGTCGCATCCCTTCCCGGACGGCCTCGATGTGCTGAGGCTTCAGTTCCAGTTGGCGAAGAACCTTCGGCGCAAACGTTTCCACCGCCTTGCCGTCAGCGTCGACGATCTCCTTGATCAGGAGGGGCTTGTGGACGGTGCCACCGTTCGCCACGGCCGCGGTGTTGAGGGCAACCTGGAGGGGCGTCGCCAGGAAGTATCCCTGACCGATGGAGACATTGAGTGTCGCACTAAGGGACCAGTTCTCTTCCGGGTTCGTCCGCGCCAGCCAGGCAGGGGTTGGGACGACACCAGGGCGCTCGCCGGGGAGGTCCAGACCCGTGGGGTTGCCGAACCAGAACTGCCGCGTGAGGTCCTTCTGAATCTGCTCGATGCCGAGGCCCTTGAAGAAGTGCTTCTCCCCGCTCAGACCCGTGTTCGGGTTGTAGTCGTAATAGCGCAACGCCTGGGGAGCACCTTCAAGCTTATCCTCCGGTGCCCCGACGTTATAGAAGAAGACGTCGCACGATTGCTCAAGTGCTCCGTACACGTCGACGGTGCTGTGCCCCTCCGCCAGCCAGCAGCGGTGGAAGGTGCCCTTGGACTCGTCCCAGTCGTAGGGCACCTTGATCTCGCCCGTGCAGGTGAAGGTGGTCGTCCGGGAGATCTTCTTGTCGTTCAAGGCGGAGGCGGCGAGAAAAGTTTTCAGGGTCGAGCCGGGCGGGTACTCCCCGGCGATGGCCTTGTTCAGGAGTGGCTCGCCGCGGTCCTTGGCGGTGTACTCCTGGTACTTGCGGGTCGAAATGCCATCGACGAAGAGCTGATTGTCGTAGAGCGGGTAGCTGACCAGTGCCAGCACCTCCCCGCTCCGGGGGTCGATGGCCACCACTGAGCCCTCCTGGGCCGGGTGCTTGAGCGGCTTCGCCTTGCCCTGGGCCGCTTTTGCTTTGCGATCCTCATTGGAGAAGGTGATGCCGTCGGCAAGAGCCTTGGTAATCGCCGCTTGCAACTCCAGGTCGATTGTCAGCTTCAGGTTCTTGCCCGGCAGGGGGTCCTTTTGAGTGTCGATCAGCTTGCGCTGCTCGACGCCATGGGTATCGACCTCGACGGTCACCAGGCCCTTCTTGCCCCGCAGGTGCTCCTCGAAGGTGTATTCGAGGCCATCGACGCCGATGATGTCGTCCAACTTATAGATGGGCTTACCGAACTCGTCCTGGTTCTCTGCCGCGTTCAGCGCCTCCTCATCCACCTTACGGGCGAAGCCGAGGACGTGGGACATGGTCTCGCCGCCGTGGTAGCGGCGCACCAGCACCTCGTTGTCAAGCACCAAACCGGGGAGGTAGAGCTTGTTAGCCTCCAGCTTCAGGGCCACCTCGCGCGGAACATCGCTCTTGGCGACCACCTCCGACCGTGGGTCCCCGGTGTTGCCGATCGCGTAGCGGAGGCGATTCATCACCTTCACGCCGGGCAGGCCCGGCAGGGCCGCACGGAGTTGAGCCGCCTGGTCAACCGACAGGTCATCCTCTAAGAGCAGCAGGTAGTTCCGATTCGGATTCGCCTCTCGGGCGATGAACGTCAGCCACTCCTCGGGAGTGGTCTCCGGCCCGCGGACGCCCACCACGCCCGCTGCCTGCATCGCCCGGATCACGCCGGCGTACACCGTCTGCTCCGACCCGATGGGCACCTCGGCGGGGTCGATTACCAGCGCGTCGGGCAGTCCCAACTCGGCGCTGATGCGATCCACGACCGCGTCCCGCTCCGCTGGCTTCTCCGGGAGTTTGTCCGGAATCACCCGGACCTCCCAGGAGCGCCGATTGTCCGCCAGCATCCGGTTCGCGCGGTCATAGATGAGTCCACGCGGTGCCTTGAGCAGAACCGGCCAGAGCACATTGTTCTGGGCCTGCTGTCGATAATCGGCGTGCTGGGCTACCTGCATGAACCCAAGCTTGCCTGCCAGTGCAGTGAAGGCTGTGACGACCGCACCTTTGGCAACGAACATCCGGCGGGAGAGGAAGATCTGGTCGGCGCCGGGGATCGGCCCGCGGCGGCGCCGCTTCTTGCGGTTGCCCGGCGGGTCGTAAGGGATCCGTTTGCGTCGTGCCATTAGGCCTTCGCCTCCAAGAGCCAGCGGTCCATGCGAGCAGCAACCGGGTAGAGCAGCGGCACGAGCAGCGCATTCAGCAGGGCATGAAGCAGGATCACGCCTGGATTGATGCCGATAGGTCCCACGTTCGCGATGCCGCGGAGGAGCAAGAGCACCAGCGCGTGACCGATGGTCGCCGCAATGGCGAGAACAATCGGGAAGACGAGCCCGCTGTGGAAGAACCGGCGACGCGCCAATCCCGCCATCAAGGCGACGACCAGCAGCGCCAGCCCGTTCGTGCCCAACCGGTCCAGCGCCAGCAGGTCCAGCAGCAGCCCCACCCCGAAGACCCAGAGCGCCCCCTCAGGGACACCGCGCAACGCGCTCCAGAGGAGGAGTAGCACCAATGTGACATCGGGCAGGACATCCATCGGCACCAGTGCCGGAAGGATGGTCGCCTGCGCGAAGGCCACGATGACGACGAGCAGACCAAACACGAACCGAGCCATAGCGCGTGAGCTGTCGGCCACCGGCGAGCCGCCGGGACCGGCCGCGTTTCCTCCTCGGCACGCCCCGCAGCCCCAGTTGGGCCACGTGGAGACATCGACTAGGTCGCCGACACCCGGCGACGCGAAATCGCACGAACGGGGCGACCTGCGGGTATTCGAGTGTACCACGGGCTGGGATACGGTCCGCGCCTCAGCCCGTACCGGTGTCACCTTCAGGGGCGGTCCGCGGGGAATTGGGAACGTGCCCCGTGACCCGCTGGAAACCGGAATGGGAGCGGACGATGATTGACAGCTCAACCACCCCCACATCCAGAGCGGCATCCATTTCATGTGGTGACACGTAGAATGCTCCGTGGATTAAGCGGCGATCTCAGGGCTCGCACCGCATCTCCGTCTATGACTGGCTGGCGCGAGATACGGCCCTGGATACGGGCCATCAGGGACTTGAAGTCACCGCTCTACCAGTGTTTTGCGGGGTTGCGTCTTTTGACACCCCCGCAGCCGATGTGCGATAACCGCCCGTCGGCTGGTTATTGTCGCCCCGGATAGTCTGGCTGGGACTGTTCGGACCGCGCCTACCGGGTGACCGGCGCTGCTGAGGGA
>JAUJMG010000423.1 GCA_030446955.1 Thermomicrobiales bacterium | reverse complement strand
TTCGTGTTTTGCCGTCCCGACGGCAGCGTGTACGACCCCGACCGGTTCAGCCGGGAGTTCCTACGGAAGCAGGCCCAGTACAACCGGGCCCATCCCGACGGACCGCTCCCCCGCCTCGTGCTCCACGGTCTGCGTCACACCTGGGCGACGTTGGCGCTCACCGAGGGCATCGATATCAAGATCGTCTCCGAGCGCCTCAACCACTCGAGCACCCACGTGACCCGAGAGATCTACACCCACGTGACGCCACCGATGCAGAGCGACGCTGCAGAACGGGTAGCGGCGAGGATCTTCCGAGAACCTTGACAGGCGTGGCAGCAGAGCGCCCCCGACGCCCCAGCCGGAGGAAGCCCTGCCGGTTCTGTACGGCCTCCAGCGAAGCGGTGCATGCAGGACGTCGGGGCAATGGCCCCGCTCGGACCCCGCGGATCCCGAATACTGTCCATCCACGAATCCCCGTTACGGGGCGCCCGGGAAGTGCCAAATTCGGGCGGTCTCGGGCCGCCTCGACCGCCCGTCTTACGCCGGGCATGAGTTCTGTACGAGGCGGAGAGCTCATCGGAGGCCGAACCGAACAGCAATGCCCGGTCGGCGTGCGATCAGGGTCTCCAGATGACTCTCTGGCCACGGTTCCACAAGCGCCAGTTGACGCTCAGTCCGTCGCTTCTCTACCCAGGCGACGGCGTCTTGAGTGAATCGGCCTGAGGTTGCGATGATCAGCACATCGATGCGCGGTGGCTCCCAAAGTCCGACGGTCTCAACACACGGAAGAAGGTCCTTAACGCTGAGTGACCGCCGCAGCCAATGCTTACATTGCACGATTATCCGGGATCGGCTGGTGCCGCTCAGAACGTCGGCCACAACGCGGTATGTTTCAAGATCGCGGCCCCGGTCTGGTGCGTGGGTCTGCATAAGCCAGTTTGTGTTCTCGTATCCATCGGCCGTCCGCACTAACTCGAAAATAATTGACTCGAAGTCTTCATCGGAAAGCTTGTCCCAGGAAAGCCGTGTGGACACTGGCCCGCGGGGGCGTGAGCGTACCATCTCGCCGAGGTCGTCGACGGAGACCGGAAGAGGCTCGTAATCGTCATATAGGTGGCGTTCGACCTCGGCGCGCACCGATGGCCAATCCAACTGGATAATGTCGCGGAGGTCGACATCCTCCCGAAAGCTGAGGTGTCGATGGAGGTCTGTCCACCGCGCGGTGCCTGGCACCGTGTTCGACATAAGCCGGTCAAGTTCGGCGACCCGTGCAGCGAGGTGATCCCAATCCCCGCTCGCCGGGGCCGTAGCGACGAACTTCCCGCCAGTCCCCACCGCAGTGTCGATCTCAGCGATGACCTCGGTCACGCGGTCGCGAACGATCTTCTTCCGCGCCCGATCCAGAAGGAACCTGTATTCAGCGATCTCTCGGCCAGGAGCGTTGATCTGTTCCTCGGCGTGGACATGCGCCTCTGGGTCATCAACCTCGCTCGCCTGAAAGCGCAGCATTTCGGTCTCCGTCTTGCTAAGCGGGGTCGTCTCGACCCGGAACCCGTCGATTGGAGGTAGTCCAGGGACAAGGTTGAGGAAAGACCGAAGGAGGTCGTCGTGCGCCGCAGTTCCCACGGACGACATCGTGGCCCAGACTGACTCGAGCTTTCGGAGGTTCGAGTCGACGCGCTCGAACTGGCCGAGCACGTGGTCAAGGTCTCCAGGCTCATCCGCCACCTCTTTCAATGCTACCGACGCCGTGACTCTTCCCGCTGAGGACTGTTCCCGCGTGGCATGTCCGGGCCTGCGTCAGGCCGACCGTGCGACCCGACCGGTGCGCGTGCTTGCGACGCGGTTAGCGGCCTCCTGGCGGTCACCCGCGAGCGGTGCATCGGGTGAACTTGCGACGGCCTTGGACAACGGGGGCCCGTTAAGCTGCGCCACCGTCCTCCGAACTTGGGCAGTCTCTAGGCATGGCGGATCCGCGCTGCTGTAGGTGGCGCATCACCCCTACCGTCTTCTGCCACAGGATCGGGCCTTCTGCGCCAAGTGTGGACGTCATGCGAGCAGCCTTCCTTGGACGCGCGTCACCGCATAGCCTCGACGTACATGAGGCAGTTGCGTCTCGAGGAGGTCTTCAAGATCTCCGGCGTCCCAACAGTGACGTTTGTGCCGCCATCCCGCTTCAGCGCGATCAAGGTGGCACTGCGCACGCCTGGCAGAGGTGTAGTCGTCGAGGGGCCGTCCGGCATCGGCAAGTCGACCTCGGTCACTCGCGCTCTCGAAGAAACCAACCTTGCCACCAAGGTTACGAAGCTCACATCACGCGTCCCAGCCGACGTCGAATACATCTCCGTGCTGCCAGAGCTGAGCGAGTTCGGAATCGTCGTTGTCGACGACTTTCATCGACTTCCCGAGGACGTTCGGATGTCTCTCGCAGACCTCCTCAAAGTGCTGGCTGACCGTGAGGACGAACACAGCAAACTTGTGATCATCGGCATCAACCGCGCTGGTGACTCGCTCATCAGTCATGCCCCGGACCTGGCGAACCGAATCGAAACCATTCGCTTCGAGGTAGAGCCTCCTGCCCAGATCTACGCGATGATTTCCCTTGGTGAGCAAGCCCTGAACGTCGAGGTTGTGGCGCGGGATCAAGTTGCCGAAGCCGCGAATGGCAGTTTCTACATCGCGCAGCTGCTTTCCTTCGAACTCTGCTTGGCGGCGGGCGTGGAGGAGACTTCTGCGGAGCCGATGGTTGTCAACCCGTCATTTACCGGAGTGTCGCGTCGGGTGCTTGAGCGCCAAGAGGGGCGTTTCGGTATCGCGGTGCGAAGTTTTGCCCGAGGCACCAAGTTCCGGCCGAGCGGCCGTGCGCCGTACCTACACATCCTCACCTGGCTCCGGGAGGCGGATACTTGGTCCATCAGTCTCTCTGACGAAATCGCCACTCATCCCAATCAGCGCATCAGCGTCGCCCAAGTTGTCGATAAGGGCTATCTGGCGAACCTGATCAAAAGCGAGGGAATCGTTGATCTTTTCCACCTCGATGAGCGGACCAAGGTCCTTTCGATCGAGGACCCTCACTTGGCGTTCTACCTTCGCAACCTCGATTGGGCCCAGTTCGTCAAGGAGGTCGGCTTCAGTGGATTCTCGGTTGAGGCCGAGTACGACGTCGCCCTCTCGTTTGCAGGGGAGGACCGTGCCTTTGCTGAGTTGCTCTATGACTATCTATCCGACGACGAACTACAAGTCTTGTACGATCTTGCCGAACAGGACCGGATCCTCGCCGAAGATATCGAACGGTACCTCGCCCCCATCTATGAGTCGAGGACACGATTTGTGGTCGCCGTGCTGGGTGAGCGCTACGGCCAGAAGCGGTGGACGATTATGGAGAGTGACAGATTTAAGCATCGGATCGAGCGCGGCGAGGTTATCCCGGTGTGGTCAACTGCGGTACCGGTGAGCGCATTTGACAAGACGCGGGATATCGGGGCCATGCGGTTCGACCCGAACGGCGACCTCCAGGCTCAGGCACGGGTGGTCGCCGGTGTCGTCGCCAGGAAGATCGCTAGCGACAATCAGCTCAAGTTCGGCACCGCGGCGAGGTCTGGTCCGGACGACCACTCGGGCGCGCCCACCCGGTAAGCGCGATGTGCCCAACCAAGGCCCGATAACGCGCGCTCAACAATTCGTAGGTGCTGTCTGTTCGCAGCGCGCCGGTCGGCGCGTTGCGATCCTCCCGGAGCTCCTGGTCGCCACCCGTCACGTGCCCGATCCTTGCTCGCTTGCACCCTCGACGACACCGTCGACTGCGACCACGACGGCCCTGTGCGGAAGTAGAACATGCCGGTCGAGACACGCCGAGCCCGATGTCGGTCCTGCTCTCCCCGTTTCAGTAACCACTGTCGCTATTTCACCGACGGGCCACTAGCGCGTCGGTACCCGCCCCCGCCGGGGCAGCGCCGGCTCGGTCAGCTGCCAGCGATCCTGGTTGACGAAGCCTGCCGGTATGCCCTGCG
>JAUJMG010000422.1 GCA_030446955.1 Thermomicrobiales bacterium | reverse complement strand
GTGTACGTTCACTATGTAGTACACTACGCGGTGCATGGATTGGGGGGAGGAGGGTAGCTGATGCTCCAGCAACCGGACGGGGGATCCGGCGACCTGCGGGTTGGTGACCTGGTCCGGCTCACCGGAGTCGGCAAGGCCACGATCGAGCACTATCTGCGGCTGGGGCTCCTGCATCCGGCTGGCGTGGGTGCGCAGGGGTACCGCCTCTTTGACGAGGGAGCGGTTACCCGGGTCGGAGTGGTGCGGGCTGGGCGGCGGGCCGGCTTCGGCTTAGGCGAGATTCGGGCCATGTTGGCCGTTGCCGACCCGGACGAACTCACGCAGTTGCTCACCACCCTGCCACCGGCCCAATGCCGGGCTGAACTTGCGGCGCGCGGTGCCCGGATCGACGGGTAGGGAGGCGACCGATGCGGCGGATCATCGCGGTCTGCAACCAGAAGGGCGGCGTCGGCAAGACAACCACCACGATCAACCTCGCTGCCGCCCTCGCCGAGCAGGGTCGGCGGGTCCTCGTCGTCGACCTCGACCCCCAGTTCAACACGACCAGCGGGTTCGGACACGACCCCTACGCGAACGGCAACGGCCACGCGACGGCCTGTGATGTCCTGCTCCGCCCCCAAACCGGGCTCGAGGATGCCATCATCCCTACGGGCGTCCTGGGAATCGATCTGGTTCCGGCGACGCTCGACCTGGCCCGAGCCGACGTTCAGCTGCCGCAGATGGTGGCTAACGAGACGATCCTGAGCGGTAGCGTCACGAAGGCCGTCCGCGGCCGCTATGACTACCTGCTCGTCGACTGCCCCCCCAACCTCGGGCGCCTCACCATCAACGCCCTCACCGCCGCGACCGACGTTCTGGTTCCGGTCCAGGCCGGCCGCTGGGCCCTCAGCGGCACGCAGGCCCTCTTCGAGATCGTCGACGTGGTTCGAGCACGTCTTAACCCCGAACTTCGCGTGCTCGGCATCCTCTGCACGATGGTCGACACCCGCACCGCCCTCGCCCGCGACGTCGTCGCCGAGATCCGCGCCACCTTCGGCACCCAGGTCTTTGAGACGGTGATCAAGCTGGCGACCAAGCTCAGCGAAGCCGCCTTCGCCGAGGCCCCGATCACCACCTACGCGCCCCGCTCCGAGGCGGCCGATGGCTACCGCGCGCTAGCGGCAGAGGTGGAGCGCCGATGAGCGAAAAGCGCGCCTACGGCTCCGGTCTGGCCCGGACCCGAGACGCTAGCCGTCGCGGAAATCTCTCGGCGGTGCTCCAGATCAGCGAGGCAGGCATCGGCCAACTCGCCGACGCCAAGACGATCGCCCTCGAGCGGATCCACGCCAACCCGGATCAGCCCCGTCGCGCCTTCGTCGACGCCACCCTGCTTGAGTTGGCTGATTCGATCCGCGCCCGCGGCGTCCTGCAGCCGATCCGGGTCCGGCGTGACGGGAACGGCTTCCAGATCGTCGCGGGCGAGCGGCGGTTCCGCGCCGCTCAGCTGGCCGGGCTACGGGAGCTGCCAGCGGTTGTCGTCGACCAGGACGAGGACGACGCCTACGTCGACAGCCTGATCGAGAATATCCAACGTGAGGACCTCAACCCAATCGACCGTGGTGAGGCGCTACGTCGGCTCCGTGTCAACCTAGGTTTACAGTCCTGGGAGGAGGTCGGCACCCTGCTCGGCCTCAGCCGCCAGTCCGTCCACAATCTGCTCGGTCTGACCGACCTGCCGCGACCAATCCAGGAGGATTTGCGCAGCGGTGGCCTGACGGAGAAGCACGGGCGGGCGTTGCGTCAGCTCAACCGCCGCCCCGAACTCCAGGGCGAGGCCTACCAGCGGATCATGGACGCCGGGCTCTCCGGGGACGAGTCCCTAGCGCTCGTCCGTGCCCTGCGTCGCCCGGATCCGCCGCCCGAGCCCGCCGCGCCACCGTCTCGGGCGCTTGCCACCGCTCGGGAGCTGGAGCGGCTGGTGGTGGAGCTGGAAGAACGGCTCGACGGAGTGGTGCCCCCCGACGAGCGGCGCGAACTGCACGCGACGCTGGGTCGGGTCGGCCGGCGCCTGACCATGCTAGGGAGTCGACTGGCGGACTAGAGACGCGCGGGCGTCCGAGGGGTGTCGATGAGCACCGAGCGCTTCAACCGCCAGTTCATCCTGCTGGACTTCAAGGACCTCGACAACCCCGAGTACCTGGCCTTCGTGCGCGCGCCGGAGTTCTCCACGTACCTGCTGATGCGCCGCAACGTCTGGCGCTCGATGCAGCCCCACCACATGGGCTTAGAGGCGCTCTACCGGACTGGCTTCCTCACCTGCTCACTTGACCGCGAGAAGATGGCCGAGCAGCTCGGCGGCGTCTCGATCCGCACCATCAGCAACGATCTGGGGGCGCTGGAGAAGCGCGGCGTGATCACGGTCCGGTCCACCGGTCGCCAGAACATCTACGTGCTCGGCCGGTGGGGGGAAGACGAGGGCGTCTACTACGAGGCCTTCTACGTCGACCGGCTGCACGCCCGGGAGGAAGAAAACTTCCCGTCAGACGGGCAACCGCTGGAGGCACCCGTCCGACAGGAAAAAACCTTCCCGTCAGGCGTGCGGGAAACGTTCCCGCCAGAGCGGCAACTTCCTGCAGCCATAAATAGAGAAGGAAAAAGAGAAGCTAATAGAGAAGGGTTCGAACCTTCGAAGAAACGCCACCTCGTCGAAGTGATTGAGGCCCGGGCGGTGCTCTCGAGCTACATCCAGGATTTGGCCCGCGAATTCCGCGACGAAGCGCCCCTGCCCTCATCGGTGACGCGCGCGGTGAATCTTTACGCGGCGTCAGGACTAGACCTCGACGACTTTGTCACGGTGATGATGGGCGCGCGACGAACCACCCAGGAGCGCACCGCCTCGATCAAGAAGGCGGCGGCGAAGAGTGGTCCGATGCCCGGCAAGAACAAGATGCCCTACTTCTTCGAGGTCCTGGCCGACCTGCTGGATCTCGCACCAGAGAACGACATATCCGAGAGAAGGAAGAGCGAGACGGGGGAGCGGTTCTGAGGGTAGGAGCGTTGTCTAGTGGATTTTGGGATATGCCGCATCTCTGTCTCTACTCCCATCCCACGCCCCCGCCCGGGCAGGCCAATCAGCATCCCGAAAGCAGGGCTGGCGTGCGGGTCCTCCCGCACCCGGTCGGCCTCGAGGAATTCGGCCCCCTCGGGGTCCGAGGTCCGATCGCTGGCGTGGTCGTCCGGGCAATCAAGCGCGTCGCCCTGCCATAGCCGAGCGTGCCCGGTGGGGGAGCAACTCGCGGCGACCGCGGACCGCTGATTCCAGCTCGCGAAGGACCGGCACGGGCATGTCCCAGCCGATGCAGGCATCGGTGATGCTCTGGCCGTCGGTGAGGTGGCTTATAGGCGGGGAAGGTGCGTGGGGTTGTTAAGGGGATATGTCAGAACAATGACACTCGGGCCCTGCGGACCAATAGGCGGCTGACGGATGGGGTACGGTCCGGGTCGTCAATTGGCTTGCCGCGACGATCCCCGGGGACTTGACGGTAGCAGGGGATGTCACAGGGGAGCTCGTCCGGTGCCACCGCATTGAAGGTTCTTAGAGGAGTCGTTCGAGTTGCTTGAGAGGTGTTCCCTCCTGATGAGCCGGAGAACCCGCCAAAAGGCACCACATGGCACCGAGCGTGCCCCGTCCTGGTCAAACCCCTGTGGTCCGGTTTTTGGTCCAAACAGGGACCAAAGGGACACTGAGCGCGCCGCCAGCACGTGTGCCGCTATGTGCCGCTACGGCCGCGGTGTCCTGCTCCCTGTGTCCCGCTTTTTGGCCCACGGTGCACCGCCGGCGACCGTAGGCAAACCGTAGACAAACCGGATCCAAGCGTGCCCGCCCTATGGCTGCGGCGGGGGCACCTCCACGGGGGGGGTGCAAACAGCGGTCTAACTCCGCCAACAGCGCGCACTAGATGATCACCCGGTCGGCCTCGTCCAGCTCGCGGTAGGCCTCGAGAAACGCCGCTTCCTGT
>JAUJMG010000421.1:2610-4008 GCA_030446955.1 Thermomicrobiales bacterium | reverse complement strand
CGACGACACCCGCCCCGAAAGCTCCCGCTTCCGCTGCCAGCCCTCGTCGAGCAACCCCCCGAAGCGGTCCAGATTTCCAGCCTGCAGGGCGTCGCGAATCTGGTATGCCAGTTCCTTGATCCGGTGCAGCCCCTCGACGACCGCCGCGTTGGCAAGGGTTTCCGCCCGCTGCTGTCCGAGGATCGCCGCCGAGTCCCGGGTCTGCCCGGTCGAAAAGAGCAGCAGCCGCTCGTCGAGCGCCGCGACGGTCCCCTGGTCCAGATCCAGCGGCGTCACCACCACCTCCCCATCCCGGAACTCGATCGCGTTGATGCCGCCGAACGCGCTGGCGTACTGGTCCTGCTTGCCGATCGGCATGCCCAGCCGCTCGATCTCCAACCAGCTTGCCAACGCCGCTGTGTCGGCCGCGTCCACCTCCAGCCCGACGTACCCCGCCAGCGCCCGCACCAGGGCCACCGCCATCGCGCTCGAAGACCCGAGACCGCTTCCCGGCGCCACCTCGGCGGCGAGAAACAGCTCGACCCCGGACCCCGCGATCCCGTGCCGCCCAAACCACTCAACCGCCGCCTTCGGCAACCGCAGCGGGTCCGCCACGCCGGGGATCTCCCCCGCACCAAACCGCTCCCACACCCGATAGTCGGCCGAGTTGATCCCGATGCTCCCATCCACCGTCCGGCTCGCCACCGCATAGCTGTAGCGGGCAATGGCAGCGCTCACCACGAACCCGCCGAACCGGCCGTAGTAGGCCGCCAGGTCCGTCCCGCCCCCGCCAAAGCTAATCCGCACCGGTGCCCGCGCCACCACCGGCACCCCATCACCCCTCAACCCCTACCCCCAGCCCCCTCGCTCCCAAACACCCTCCCCCAACGTCTCTCCCTCGCCCTTCAACGCCTGACCACCGGCGTCTGGCGCCTGACACTACGGCCAACTCGTCTCCGTCATCGGCGTCACGATCACCTCCTGCAGCGCCGATCCCGCCGGCATCCGCACCGCGAAGAGGATCGTCTCCGCCACGTTGGCCGGATCCTGCAGGTTCGCCTCGTCCGGCATCGGGATCCCCTGCTCCACGAACCGGTCGAAGAAGTGGGTCCGCATCCCGCCGGGGATGATCGTCGTCACCCGGATGTTGTCGCTCCGCCCTTCCACCCCGAGCCCCCGCCCAAACCCCACCAGGCCCCACTTCGAGGCGTGGTAGGCCGACGCATTGCCCCAGGCCCGCACCGCCGCCGTGGAGGCGATGTTCACGATGTGCCCCGACCCCTGCCGGCGCATCGTCGGCAGCGCCGCCTTGGCGAGCAAGAACGGCCCCCGCAGGTTGACCCCGATCACCTGGTCCCACTGCTCGACCGTCATCTCCTCGACCGAGACCGTGTGGTCGCACGCCGCGTTGTTGACCAC
>JAUJMG010000421.1:0-2510 GCA_030446955.1 Thermomicrobiales bacterium | reverse complement strand
GCCACCTTGTAGCGAACGGTCCGGCCGTCCGGCGCGAGCTTCTCCTCTAGGTGGAGCGGATTGGCGGCGTTGTTGACCTTGTGCCGGTCCCAGGGAATCGTCTCCGAGGTGAACGGCTCCGGCCGCACCGGTCCCTCCCAGAGTTCGATCCCCTGCTGGTGCGGGCGCACGTCATCCAGGTACTCCAGCCCCGTCGCGGCGCACCCGACGAAGCCGCACCGCTCCGCCCGCAGCACACCCAGCATCCGCTGGAGCACCTCCCGGTCGAGCAGCACGTCGTCGTCCAGGTAGTGGACGTACGGCGCCCGGCTCCGCTCCAACAGGAACTGCCGCTGCTGGGCCATCCCCCGCCGCGGCAGGTTCCGATGCAACGCGACCCAGTGTCCCCGTCGCCGCAGCGCCCGCGCCAGGGTCTGGATCTCGATGCTCTCCAGGTACGCGTCCTCTTCCTCGGTCTGGTCCGCCACGGTCACGTCGAAGTCGGTGAAGGTCTGCCCGAGCAGGCTCGTCAGGACCACGGCCAGCCCCGTCTTCCGCCGGCACGTTGGAATCAGCACGTCAATCGTCGCCATGGGTCCCGCCTCTCGCCCCCGGTCGCCCCGGTTAACTGCCCGGGTTCCGAACCCGGTCACCGCGCCCTCGCAAGCGCGCGTGGGTCCGCCGGCGCCGCTGCCCGCTTCGCCTCACCACCCCGAGAGGCTTCAGCCCACAACTCTTCGTAGAGCGCGGCGGTCCGCTCCGCCACCGTCGGCCAGGTGAAGAACCGCTCGACGCGCGCCCGGGCCGCCCGCCCCATCCGGTCGCGCAACTCCGGGCGATCGAGCAGCTCCTGCAGATGGGCCGCCAGCGCCTCCGGATCGCGCGGCGGAACCAGAAACCCCGTCACACCATCCTCAACCGTGAAGGTGATCCCGCCCACCGCCGAGCCCACCACTGGGCGCCCGCACGCCATCCCTTCCAGCGGCGTCAACCCGAACGGCTCGTACCAGGGCGTCGTCACGGTCACGTCGGCCGCCCCGTAGTACCGATGCAGCACGTCCTGCTGGCGGTTCCCCGTGAAGCGCACCAGATGGGCCACACCCAGGTCCGCCGCCATCCCCTGCAGCACGCCGATTTCCGGCGTCGTTACCGGGTCCGGCGCGCCGGTCTCCCCGCCAACGAGGAGCAGCTTCGGCGCTGGCCTCCCAGCGGCCTCCCGATCGCGCACCAGCGAGGCGAACGCCCGCACCACGTTGCGGACATCCTTCCGCGGCAGCATCCGCCCGACATACCCGACGACCTCGTCGTCCGACCCGATCCCCAGCTCCGGCTCGATCTGCCGCCGTGCCTCCGCTCGTGAAAGCGGCCGGAAGATCTCCGTGTTGACTGCCGATGGGATGATCTCCACCTTGTCCGGCGGCGCCCCGTAATCGCCCACCAGCTCGTCCCGCTCGCTCGGGCACTGCGCGATCACCCAGTCCACCGACCGGATCACGTCGCTCTCGACCCCGATCCGCTCCTCCGGGCTGGTGTCGGCCGCCCCCTGGTGACGCTGCTTCGTCTTCCCCATCGCGTGGAAGATCTGAACGACCGGCACCCCCAGCCGCTGCCCCAGATCCGCCGCCACCCACCCGGACATCCAGAAGTTGCCGTGGATCAGGTCGTAGCACGTGCCCTCGTCGGCCGCGAACCGCGCCACGCCGTCCCGAAACGCGGGCATGAGCGGCCACAGATCGTCCTTCGGAAGTGTCCGCGCCGGGCCCGCCTCCACGTGCACCACCCGGACTCCGGGCCTCCAGGCCATCACCGGCGGCTGCTCATCCGAATCCCGGCGCGTAAAGACATCGACCGCGTAGCCGAGCCGGCCGAGGTGGCGGCTGACCTCGTCCACGTAGACGTTCTGCCCGCCCGCGTCCGCCCCGCCCAGCAGCGCCACCGGGCTGGCGTGCTCGCTCAGAAAGGCGATCCGCCTCGCGCCCTCGCCTACCTGGCTACCCATGGCCAACCCTTGCTCCGCTCCCCGTCTCGACAAGCTCGCTGGTCGAGTCAACGGAGGCTCGACCCGCGAGGACGCGGTTGAACGCAGCGTCCCAATCCCGCCCGAATCGCTCGAGCCCGAACCGCTGGCTCGCCACCCGCCGCCCGTTCTGCCCCAGGCGACGCGCAAGCTCCGGGTCCTCTAGCAACCCTTGCATTCGCTCGATCAGCACCTCCGGGTCGCAGGAGACGTAGCCGGAGACGCCGTCCTCGATTACTGTCGGCAGCTCCGTCGTCGCCAGCGCCACCACCGGCATCCCGATCGTCATCGCCTCGATCACCGCCAGCGGCAGGCTGGTGTACCGGATCGGGCTGAACAGGAACCGGTAACCCGCAACAATCTGGTGCAAATCCCGGTACGGCACGTCGCCGAGACCGCCAAACTCCTCCGTCTCCATCCCGGCAAGGTCCAGCGGCACCGTTTCCCGCGCCCGCAGGAACAGGTCGAGCCCCGTGATCCGGGGCCGCTTCTGCATCCCGTTCACCACCGTGAT
>JAUJMG010000080.1:6495-13754 GCA_030446955.1 Thermomicrobiales bacterium | reverse complement strand
AGTGGCCGCTGCCACCTGCCCGGACGGCTCGGCCTGCTCCTCCCTGGCCTCCCTTTACGAGGTCTTCCCGCTCGGGAAGGCCAAACGGCTTGCGGACAAGCTGGAAATCCAGTACGCGCCCAAGCACGGCAACTGGCTCAATATGGCCGAGTTGGGGTTGAACGCGCCGCATTGTCAGTGCCTGGACCGCCGGTAGGCGGATCATACGATCCTGGAACGGTAGTTGGGGAACTGGGTGAAGACGCTCAACGTCGCTGTCGCCGCCATACGCTAGCGCTTCACACTGAGGATGCGAGCATCAAAGTCACGCGCCTTTACCCCGCAGTCCGCGCGTGACGAAGTACCAGACATCGGGGCGGCCGAACCCCTGTGAGATCCGCGCTAGACTGGGGCCGACGGAACTCGGGAGTGGGAAGGAAGAGCGCAGTGCTCGGACTCACGCCGTCCGTTCGCGCGCCTTTCGTGGGGCGGGAGCAGGACCTGGGGACCCTATCGGCACACCTGGCGCTGACGAGCCAGGGGCACGGCGGCGTTGTGATGGTGGCCGGCGAGCCGGGTGTTGGCAAGACTCGCCTCATCATGGAACTGGCCGCCCGAGCGCGGGCCGAGGATTGGCTTGCCCTGTTCGGCCGGGCCTACGAATCCGAGGGAATGCCGCCCTACCTGCCGTGGACGGAGGCACTGCGCGACTACATCCGTGCCTGCCCAGGCATGGCGCTGCGGAACCAGCTTGGGGAGGGCGCCGCCGATGTCGCGCTGATCGCACGCGAGGTGCACTTCCGGTTACCTGACCTGCCAGCGCGCCCACCGCTGAGCCCGGAGCACGATCGGCACCGCTTGTTCGAGAGCGTCTCGGAGTTCCTGCTCAACCTCGCCCGGTCCCGTACGGGCGGCCCCGGTGTGCTCCTCGTCCTCGATGACCTCCACTGGGCGGACCAGCCGACCCTCCTGCTGCTCGGCCACCTCGCGTGGCGGCTGGCCGAGGCTCCCCTCCTGGTCGCCGGGACCTACCGCACCGTCGATCTCGACCGGACGCACCCGCTCTCGGCGGTGCTGGCGGAGTTGACCCGCGAGCACCTCTACCAGCGCGTGCTGCTCCGGCCCTTCTCCCCCGCGGAAGTGGCTGTCCTCGTCCAGGAGCTAGCCGGCGCGCCGGCCGCGCCGGCCGTCGTCGAAACGATCCACCGGGAGACGGAGGGCAATCCCTTCTTCGTCGAGGAGATCGTGCGGCAGCTTCGAGCCGAGGGACGCGACCTGGCAGACCCACGGGCGATCCTCGCCCGCCGGGTTGTTCCTGAGGGGGTGCGCCAGGTGCTCGGGCGGCGGCTGTCCCGCCTCAACCCGGTTGCGAACCAGCTCCTGCAGGTCGCGGCGGTCCTCGGCGACGGCTTCCGGTTCGCCGTGCTTGCCGTTGCCAGCGGCATCGACTCCGGCCCGCTCGTCGACGCGCTCGAGGAGACGATGGCCGCCGGCATCATCCGGGAACAGGACGGACGCTACCACTTCACGCACGCGCTGATCCGGCAGACAATCAATGACGAACTGAGTGCCCCACGACGCGCACGGCTCCACCGCCGAGTAGGCGAGGCGATGGAGCAGCTCCATGGGGGCAACCCCGAACCGCACCTAGCCGCGTTGGCCCACCATTTCTGCGCTGGGGCGCGGGTCGAAGACCTGCCGAAGGCGATTTCCTACACCCGCCGGGCGGCCCAGCGTGCCGTCGCGCTGCTCGCCTACGAGGAGGCCGCCCGCTTTCACCATCTGGCGCTCCAGGCGCTCGACCTCGCCGACGCGGCGGACGAGGCACTGCGCAGCGAGTTGCTGCTGGCGCTGGGTGAGGCCCGACGGAAGGCCGGCGAGCTCGGCGAGGCCATGGAGGCGTTCCAGCGCGCCTCGGAGGTCGCCCGCGTCTCGGGCGACGCCGAGGGGCTGGCCCGCGCTGCGCTCGGCTACGAGGACGCCTTGCTACCGACCGGGCTGCCGCGGTCCCGGGCCGGAGACGCTTCGGCCCTGCTCCTGAAGGAAGCGCTGCGCGTGCTTCCGCCTGGCGAGGGGGCGCTCCGCGCACGGGTTCTCGCCGGCCTCGGGCGGGCGCTCTACTTTGCCGGTGCGGGCGGGGAGGCCGCTGCGCTTAACGACGAGGCCGTGGCGACGGCCCGGCGGGTCGGCGACACCGGGGCACTCGCCTACGCCCTAAATGCGCGCTGCATGGCCGTCTGGGCGCACGAGGACCCCGCCGCCCGTCTCGTCACCGCGACCGAGTTGCTGCGTCTCGCCGAAGAGGTCGACGACTGTGAGCTCGCCCTCGAGGGTCGCCGCTGGCGCCTGCAGGCCCTGTTGGAGATGGGTGACACTACGGCGGTCGACGCGGAGATTGGGGCATACGCACGCGTTGCAGCCGGGCTGCGGCAGCCCCAGTACCTGTCGCACGTGGCGCTGTGGCGGGCCATGCGGGCGTTGATGCACGGCCGGTTCGCCGAGGTCGAGGCGCTGGCCGAAGAGATGCTGGCGACCGGCCGGCGGGCCGAGCGCCGGGAGGCAGACCTCACCTTCGTCGCCCAACTGCTCGCGCTGCACCGCGACCGAGGCGACCTCACCCGGCTTGCAGAGCTCGAGCCGGTGATCAGGGAGAACGCCGATCGCGACCAGGCGTTCCCAATCCGGCGCGCCCACTTGGCACACCTCCTGGCCGTGCTGGGCCGGCCAGCGGAGGCGCGCACCGAGTTCGAGCGGCTGGCGGCCGACGACTTCGCCGACCTCCCGCGAGACCTCGTCTGGCTCTTCACGGTCGCGGTGCTGGTGGAGGTGTGCGCTTGCCTCGGTGACACGCGCCGCGCGTCGACACTCTCCGAGATGATGCGGCCGTACGAGGGCCGGAACGTCGTCGGCGGCATTGGTGTCACGTGTCGCGGCCCGGTCGCGTACTTCCTGAGCCTCGCCGCTGCAACGCGGGGTCGCTGGGGCGAAGCGCTGGCGCACTTCGAGGCGGCGGCGTCGCTGGCGAGGCGGATGGGTGCGCAGCCGGCGCTGGCCCGGACGCTGGAGGACCACGCCGTCGCGCTCCTCGCCCGGGGCGAAGGCGAGGATTCAGCCCGTGCGCAAGAGTTACTGGAGCAGGCGCTGACGATCTACGACAGGCTCGCGATGGCGCACGACGCGACCCGGGCACGGGCACGGCTGGCCGACCCGTGCCCGGCCGACGCGACCTCGCGGCCGACCCGCCCGGCCGGCCTGACCGAGCGGGAGATCGAGGTGCTGCGCCTGATCGCGGCCGGCAAGAGCAACCGGGAGATCTCGGAGGAGCTGGCGCTGAGCGTGCGCACGGTCGAGCGGCACGTCACCAACCTGTACGGCAAGATCGCCGCCCGCGGCCGGGCCGACGCAACTGCCTACGCGTTCACGCACGGCCTGGTTTAGCGTCTACGTGTTGACCGACATTTCCCTTCGATCAGTCGCCTAGCGCGGCTGGGCAAATTGCGTGGTTCCTCGGAAGCCGGCCGCTCCAAGGGTGGGTAGCCTGGTCATCGAAAGGAGGGCCACATGATGATCCAGGCCGACGAACTGACTCAGGCGACACGCACTCAGCCAACCCCGGAGGGTATCCTCCAGCTCGGGCTCGGCTTCTGGGGCTCGAAGACGCTGCTCAGCGCGATCGAGCTCGGTGTCTTCAGTGCATTGGCCCAAAAGCCGCAGGATGGGGAGACGCTGCAACGGCGGCTCGGGCTGCACCCTCGGAGCGTGCGCGATTTCCTCGACGCGCTGGTCGCCCTCGGCATGCTCGAACGTGAGGGTGATGTCTACCGCAACAAGCCAGAGACCGACCTGTTTCTGGACCGTGCCAAGCCGTCGTACATCGGCGGGCTGCTCGAGATGGCCAATGCACGGCTCTACCCGTTCTGGGGCTCACTGACCGAGGGACTGTGCACCGGGCAGCCGCAGAACGAGGTCAAGACGGGAAGCAACTTCTTCGAGGTGCTCTACCAGGACCCAGAGCGGCTGGGGCAGTTCCTGCGCGCGATGACCGGTCTCAGTACGGGGGCAGCGCTCGTGATCGCGCAGAAGTTCCCCTGGGAGAAGTACCGCACCTTCGTCGACATCGGCTGTGCCGAGGGGTGCCTCCCGGTCCAGGTCGCCCTGGCGCACCCGCATCTCGCCGGCGGCGGGTTCGACCTGCCGCCCGTCCAGCCGCACTTCGAGGCCTACGTCGCGGCGCATGGCCTAGGCGAGCGGCTTCGTTTCTACCCGGGCGACTTCCTCCGCGAACCGCTGCCGGAGGCGGACGTGCTGGCGATGGGGCGCATCCTCCACGACTGGAACCTGGAGGAGAAGCGCATGTTGGTCGCCAAGGCCTACGAGGCGCTGCCTCCGGGGGGGGCACTGATCGTCTACGACGCGGTGATCGACGACGAGCGGTGCCAGAACGCGTTCGGCCTGCTGATGAGCCTGAACATGCTCATCGAGACGTCGGGCGGCTTCGATTACACCGGAGCCGACTGCCAGCGCTGGCTGCGCGAGGCCGGTTTCCGGGAGACATACGTCGAGCCTGTCGTCGGTCCCGACTCCATGGTCGTCGCCATCAAGTAGGTGAGACGCCTGGCCGCGCTCGACCAACAGAGGGGGGCATGGTGATCGCTGGGTTGAGCTAGGGCTGGTCGGAGGACACGTTCCCGACTGCAACCGCGGATGTCCCACCGAAGCGACACGTCAACGGGTTCGAGGCGTTTGCGGCGCGCATGGCGTCGCAAACGCTTCGAACCCACGGTTGCCCAACCGCCTTCAAGATGGAATCGCGGGTGTGCGGTCGTGGGCAGCTGCGGCAAGGGGAGCACGGCGTGCTTGACTGCGAGTCGCTCGTCGCTCAGGGTTCCCCGTGACCACGGTGCCGCACCTCACGCTGGCTGGTACTTCTGCCGGTCACGTTGCCGCTCTTCGCTCTGCTCCGACGCTCTGGCGGCTCCCGCTCTGTCTGCCGAAGATCCTCGCCCTCTTCACTGCCATCCTCCTGGCTGTCAGCGTCGGCTGGCCGTCGCCTTTGGGTACGGCAGGCGGCATGAGATCTTGCCGTTTGACGGCACTCGGGCATGCTGCACCAGTGGACGAGTCGTTTTCTCGGCTCCGCTCGGACCTGTACGATAGCGTCACGGTAGTGGCGGTGCTGGCCGGCTGGATCAGCGTGCCGGAGAGCGGAGCGAGTGCTACGGTCGACCAGGCGACGATCACGTCAGAGTCCGAAGTGATTGCCAAGTCCTTCGCTCGGTCCTGAAGACCGACCGTCCCCGCGTCCTCATCGTCGACAACGAGGAAAACTTCACCTTTCTCGTCGCGAGTGCCCTCGAGTTGGTCGGGATGAGGGCGACGACGACGACGACGAGATAGCGGACGATCGGGATGGACTTCGCCGTCCATTTCTTCTTGATCCCCATCGCCCGCTTCATCGAGTCGCGGACCAGTGCCCAGACGGCGTGCCCTCGCCCGAGCCGCCGTCCTTCGTCGTGCTTGTAGTCCCGGTCAAAGACCTCGCTATAGTTGGCAGGTCCGCCTCCAGTGGTTGTGGCTCCATCGGTTCCGAGCCCTAGTGAGCCCAGGTTCGGCTTAGCCGCGGTCATGGATGGTTGCTCCCGCTACGCTTCTGACACCGGCACCCGCCCGCCCATTGCCGAGCAGCAGCCGGAGAAGCGTCGTCAAACCAGCGCCGTCGGCGCCGAGCAGTTCGACCGCCGCCGGGGGTACCGTGAGGACCAGGCGATCGAGCGCCGTCACCCCTTCGTAGATTGTGTGCAGCTCGCGGGTGTCGATTGCCGGTGGTGCCGATGGACCGGGCGTGTGCGGTGCCCGTGCACAATCTCGGCGCCATCAGGGCGGCGCAACATGATGCGTCAACCCTTCGTGCCTCCCTGGAGCCCTTGGGCACAGAACGCGTAATGGAACCATCAAGGCCATCGGCGTCGCGCGCGAGAGAAGCCACCGTACCCCACCTGCCCGGACGGCTAGGCCTGCCACTCCCCGGCCTGGCGATGGCGCCGGTTTTGGCGCCGCCTATCCTGAATCCATCGTCGCCGTACCCGTTGCGCAGGGCGTTGAGAAGCCAACGGGGAGCCTGCCGCTATCATCGACAGCGGCGGGAACAAGAACCAGGGGGAAGCAACATGACGACCGACGCCGAACTCAACGACCTCGTCGAGCAGTTGGACCGCCGCACGATCGACCGCCGCCAGTTCATGCAGCGCGCTGCCGGACTTGGGGTCTCCGCCTCGGCGATCACAGCTGCACTGTCGGCCGATCCGGCCGCCGCCCAGGAGGCTCGTGACACTGGGACGGACTCCGGCGGGCCAGCTGCCCAAGGGGAGGGTGTGGGGATGCTCGCTCAGCTCTCGAACGACCTCTCGGCCGCTGTGGAACGGGCCGGAGCGGCGACGGTGACGGTCAATGGCCGGCGTCGGCAGCCGGCCACCGGCATCGTCTGGAGTGCCGATGGCTTGATCGTCACTGCCAACCATGTGGTTGAGCGGGACGAGGACCTCACCGTCGGGTTGCCGGACGGCCGCCAGGTGCCGGTGACGGTAGTTGGGCGGGACCCGGGTAGCGACATCGCCCTGCTAAAGGCGGAGGTGACCGACCTCCAACCCGCTCCGCGCGCGGCTCAACCCGCCAAGATCGGTCATCTGGTGCTGGCGGTGGCCCGCCCCGGCCCGAGTGGGCCGATGGCCTCCTTCGGTGCGGTGAGCGTGGTCGGCGGAGCATGGCGAACCCATCAGGGTGCGACCGTCGAGGGATTTGTCCGCGCCGACGTGGCGATGCTTCCCGGCTTCTCCGGGGGGCCGCTGGTGGACGCGGAAGGGGCCGTCATCGGCCTCAACTCCTCCACCCTCGGTCGCGGCGGTGGACTGACGGTTCCAACAGCGGCGATCGATAGGATCGTCGAGTCGCTGCGGACCCACGGCAAAGTGCGCCGCGGTTTCCTTGGCATCGGCGCCCAGGCGGCACGGGTGCCAGCGGCCTTGGTCGGCGCGTTGGGGCTCGGCCAGGAGCGGGGGCTGCTGCTAGTCAGCATCGAGCCGGACGGCCCGGCCGAGCGTGATGGGCTCTATCTTGGTGATGTGATCGTTGCCCTCAACGGCGACACGGTTACTGAGGTCGAGGAGTTGCAGGAGAAGCTCACCGGCGATTGGGTTGGCCGTTCGATCCCGATCAAGGTCATCCGTGGTGGGCAGCTCAAGGATGTCTCCGTCACGGTCGGCGAGCGGACGTAGGACGAGACG
>JAUJMG010000080.1:0-6395 GCA_030446955.1 Thermomicrobiales bacterium | reverse complement strand
TGGGCAGCTCAAGGATGTCTCCGTCACGGTCGGCGAGCGGACGTAGGACGAGACGTCAGAACGGTCGAACGTTGTTGGCGCGGGGTGCGTGCTTGGTGCGTCGGCGGCTGCAAGGGTCTGGCTCAAGAACCAGACAGTGATTTGCGAACGTAGCCACTGACAGAACCGGGACTGGCCCGACCAGCTACGATAGGCACGAGATCCACGGCGAGAGGATTGCTTCGTATGGCTACCGCGATCGACGCTCTTCCAGGGGCTGCGAGCCCACCTGCCACCCCTTCCCCTGGGACCGGCTCCATTTCTACTGCCATCGCCGCGGTCGCTGACCGGGTGCGGCAATCCGTTCCCGTCGTGCTGGGGCGAGGCGGGAACGGTGCCGGGGTGGTTTGGCGCCCCGATGGTCAAATCGTCACCAACGCGCACGTCGTCCGGGATGACCGGGTGGATGTGCTCTTCTCCGACGGGCGCCGGTTCACCGGCATCGTCGCGGCCCGTCACCCGGATCGGGACATCGCCGTGATCAAGATCGCGGCGGACGACCTGCCCGCCGTCGAGGTCGGAGACTCCTCCACCGTCCGGCCGGGTCAGTTCGCTATTGCGATCGGTCACCCGGTCGGGTTCCGCGAGGCGGTGACGGCAGGCATCATCGTCGCGGCCGGGCAGGCGGCGACGCAGGGCGGCCCGCGAACCGGTGACTACCTCCAAACCGACGTCACCCTGCTGCCGGGCAACTCCGGCGGCCCGCTGCTAGACGCCTGGGGCCGGGTGATCGGCATTAACTCGATGGTCAGCGGCCGCCTCTCGCTCGCCATCCCGAGCCAGGCCGTGGAGCGCTTCGTGGACGGCGGGAAGTCCGGTAGTGCCGTCTACTTGGGGATCAACGGGGTGGTGGTTCCGTTGCGGCGGCAGGATCACACGGCGGGATTCCTGCTGACGGAGATCCTGGAGGGCACGCCGGCCGACCGCGCCGGCTTGATCGTTGGCGATGTTGTCGTCGTCATCGGCTCCACATCGGTGACGGATCAGGAATCGCTGCCGGCGGCCCTGCTGCGGCTGGCGCCCGGCGAGGCGGTCAATCTGAGCGTCCTCCGCGGCGGCGAGCCTCGCTCGTTCGTCGTTGTCCCGACCGAGCGCGCGTGAGCGAATCGCTCGCCGGCGATCGCCGCGACCCGATCCGGTCCGGGCAGCCGATCCGGGTCCTGGTCCTTGCCGCCTACCCGGCGGTGCGGGCCGGGCTCGGCGCGCTGCTGAACCAGGATCCTGACCTGCAGCCGGTCGAGCCCGTCATTCCACGCTCGGCGCTGCGTAGCCAGAGTGGCGGCGACGGGGCGATGAGTGTCGGGATCGGCGCCGAGCCCGACGTGATCGTCGCCGACCTGGCCGGACTCCTCGACGAGAGCGTTGACGACCTGGCCGATGCCTACCCCCGGGTGCCGCTGGTCCTGCTCGGCGCTGACCCAAGCTCGGACGGTCCTGGGCTGTCCGGTGGCCCGGTCGCTTACCTCGCTCCCGACGCCGACGCCCTGACGCTTGCGGCAGCGGTGCGGGGTGTCTCGCTTGGGCTGACCGTGGTCGATCCGGCGCTGACCTTGGCGGCCGGGTTCCACGCCCACGGGACGCCGCAGCCGGTTGTGGTTGGAGCCGGAGAGCCGCTGACCCCCCGGGAGCGTGAGGTCCTGAGCCTGGTCGCCGACGGGCTCCCTAACAAGGCGATCGCGCGGGAGTTGGGGATCAGTGAGCACACGGCCAAGTTCCACGTCGGCTCTCTGCTGGCTAAGCTCGGCGCCGGTAGCCGCACCGAAGCCGTGACCCTGGCGACCCGACGCGGCCTGCTCTCCGTATAGAGAGTCCCTGCGGGCGCAGGGGGAGCCTGAATCGTTCGCCGCTCAGCCTCCGGCCCAATGCTCCGGTGCATCACGTTCTGGGAGGGACGAGCGGGTCAGCGATGCCGGCTCGGCAACGATTCGGCTCGCAATGGGCAACTCCCCAGCCAACGAGCGCGCCAATTCGAGAGCCCGCTCTGCTTGGTTCGCGGTCTCCGTCTCCCCATGGAGGGCGAGGCCATCGCCCTGTGGCATGGCATAAACGATGGATGATGCGAGCGTAGGTTCTCCGTGGAGGGCGAGGTCGATCCGCCCCGCGAGTGCGAGGGCTTCCCGAACGGGTTCGGTCAGCCCCCCGCCGATGTGGGGTTGATGAGCCGCGCCCTCGATGACGTCGCAGACACCTTCCACATCCCAATGCTCAGTGTTGATCACGAGGTCCCAGAGGAGTGCATCGTCCCAATCAGCGTCGAAGACGGCGCGGTTGTAGGAGCGCTGCTCCTCGTCGCCGCGTCGCACCGCCGCCCGGGCCGCCTCGACGGAGAGCCCCCGGCTCGCGGCCAGGCGAGCGACCCGGACGACTTCGGGCGCGATGATCTTGACGCGTAGAACCCCCGGTACTCCAGCCAGGATGAGTTGGCTCCCCCCGCCGACCAGCACCACCCGGTCGTGTGCCGCAACTTCGTAGACCAGCCCTTGCACGAGCAGGAAGACCGCGCGCCGCTCGCGAGCCATGCGGTCGAGGAGAGACCCAGGGGAACCCCCAGTCGGGCTTGCCTGGATGACGCCGCGCAAGGCGTCCCCAAACTCCAACTCCCCGTAGCTCAGGTAGAGGCCGGCAGCGTCCGGCGCGTCGAGCGCCAGGCGGTCCTCATCCGCAAAATCGACGAACGCCTGTGGCAGATCGAGCCCACGTTCCCGCGCGATCGCGCGGAGTTCACGTCGCCCGACAAGTCCATAACCCATGCGCTGAGCGAGCAGGGCCGCGATGCTCTGCCCGCCGCTCCCCACCTGCCGCGCCAACGCGACGACTGCCACAGCCTGCTCCTCTTCTCCGCCCGAATGCCGGCTGAACCATCTCCTACCCCGTCACCTGGACGGACGTGGTGGCTGGTCCTGGTGGTCTGTGACACCCGGCTCCGGTGGCCGAGCCTGACGGTGCTCCTCGGACCCGCGAGGCTCGCCGTCCGTGGTGGACGCGCCTGGTGTCGTACCGGCTTCGACGCCAACCGGTTCTCCCCGGTTGGCGCGTGGATCGCGGTGGGCCACCTCCTCGATCCGCGTCCGGTCACGTCCCACCCGCTGGTACCGCTCAAACCTCGCCCGCACGAGGCGATCGATGGGTTGGGCCTGCAGGGTGTCCAGGTGGCGGACGATCGCGTCCTGGAGGATGGCCGCCGCCGCGTCCGGGTCACACCGCGCTCCGCCGGAGGGCTCCGGGACGATCGCGTCCACCACACCGACCTGGCGCAGGTCCGGGGCGACGAGACGAAGACTCGGGGCGATCTCGGCAGCGCGACCGGCGTCACGGTACAAGATGGCAGCCGCACCCTCCGGGGCGATCACGGAATAGATTGCCTGTTCCTGCATGAGCACCCGATCGGCAAGGGCCAGAGCCAGGGCACCGCCACTGCCGCCCTCCCCGATCACCACCGCCACCGTGGGCGTCTGCAGTCCGCTCATCAGCGCCAGAGTCTCCGCGATCTCCCCGGCAAGGCCCCGCTCTTCTGCCTCCACACCGGGGTAGGCGCCAGGTGTGTCCACGAGGGTCACGACCGGCAAACCCACTCGGGCGGCCAGTCGCATCAGACGCTGGGCCTTCCGATACCCTTCGGGGTACGGTCGGCCGAAATGACGCCGAGCCGCGTCTTCGCCGTGGCCCCGCTCCATCCCGACAATGGCGAGCGGCCGACCATCCAGCAGTCCCACCCCTGCCACGATCGCTGGGTCGTCGCCCGACTCCCGATCGCCGTGCAACTCCACGAAGCCTTCAGTCATGCGCTCGATGTAATCCAGAGCTGTTGGGCGCTCTGGGTCACGGGCTCGCTGCACAATCTCCCACGGGCTCAGGCGTGGGGCAGTGGCAGCGGCCCCCATGGGATGACCTGCTGGCTTGCGCCGGGATCGGGGCGCATCGAGCGTGTCGAGCAGGGTGCCCAGGTAGGCGCGAAGTCGGCCCCGATCCACCACGTCATCGATCATCCCGTGGGCGAGCAGGAACTCGGCGGTATGCGAACCTGGCGGCAGCGCGACGCCCAGCGTCTGTTCCACCACCCGTGGCCCGGCGAACCCGATCAAGGCTGCCGGCTCCGCCACAATCACGTCTCCAAGACTGGCGAACGAGGCGAACACACCGCCGGTGGTAGGGTTCGTCAACACCGAAAGGTGCGGCACGCCCTCGTCGTGGAGGCGCTGGATCGCGGCGGCGGTCTTGGCCATCTGGAGGAGGGAGAGGATTCCCTCTTGCATGCGGGCGCCGCCGCTGGCTACCACCGTCACCAACGGTTGTCGTTCCCGCCGTGCCACCTCCGCCGCGCGGGCCACTTTCTCCCCAACCACCACGCCCATGCTGCCGCCCATGAAGCCGAAGTCCAGCACCGCCAAGCTCACCCGGTGCCCACGCAGCTTGCCAGTGCCGGTCACGGCAGCATCGGTGAGGCCCGTCTGCTCCCGCTGCGCGACGAGGCGGTCCCGGTAGGGAAGATCATCGGCGAAGTCGAGCGGGTCGTCCGAGACCAGATGCGCGTCCGTCTCCCGGAAGGTGTCCGGGTCGACCAGCCGTGCCAGCCGCTCACGCGCCCCGAGGCGAAAGTGGAACCCGCAGTTGTCGCAGACACGGTGGCGGACATAACGCGGCGCGCCCGCGAGGAGAGCCCGGCAGACCGGGCAGGTGGGAGGCGATGCCCCAGTCCAGGATGCGCTGACGGGTGGGAGATCCGCCACGCGCGGGGAACGGGAACGAAAGGCAAGGAATCGCCTCATTGGTCTGCTCACCTCCTTCCCGGGGCCGGTACGATACCATGCCGTGACGCCGCCAACGGATGCTGAACTGCAGGGGCGCAGGGATTGACGTTTCTCGCGACGAGTCGGCCCCGCTGCCGCCCCGCGTCACGTCGTCCGGATTGGGAGGGGCTTGAGCGACGTTGGGTCTGCTCACTGCTGCGCTCGTCGAAACCTACACGATGGTCAAGCGTCAGGCAGAGGGATTGACCCACCCGAACAGTTTGCGGGTGCCGACGTTCGGCGGCAACTGTGCCAACTGGGTCCTTGGGCACATCGTGGTTGCGCGGATGAACGTCCTGGCCCTGCTCGGCGAGCAGCCGAGTTGGACGTGGGCCGAGTCCCAACGGTATATCCCCGGTTCCCGGCCCATCACCGGCTCGGAGGGGCTGGAGGTGGGGCGTCTTATCGAGGACCTGCATCGCACCCAGGAGCAAGTCCTGCCTGCCCTTGCTCGGCTCACCCCGGAGGCACTGGCTTCTCCCGCAGGAGAGAAAACGCTGGGTGTCGAGCCGCACAGGTACGCGCTCCACGAGGCGTTCCATGCGGGCCAACTCGAGCTGCTGCGAGGGATGACCGGCAGCTGATGCCCTAAAACCTTTCGCCAACGCGGGAGCATGACGCTCATCATCCGCCATCAGCTCCCCTCGACCAGAATAGGGGCGGCAGGACGCCGACGCTGCCGTGCAAGCTCTCCCCTGATCCTGCCAACCCCGAGCATCAGGAGCGCCATTCGTGCACGATCAACCCATTGATCGAGAGGCCACCCGCTCGCTGACTCGCCTCCGGCCGCGCCTTGCCGTGACGTTCGCTGAGGAACGCGCCGCCGATCCGACTGCCTGGGACGCCTTCACGGCGCGGCTGGAGACCCACTTCCCGGCGCTCTTTGGGCCAATGCTCCGCCTCTATGGTGGTCGGTACGACTTCTTCTACTACCTCGAGCGCTCCCTGGAGCTCGCGGCGCGTTCCTGGCTGGTCCGCCCGGTCGCACTCCGGGCACTGGATGAGGAGCGGGAGGCTGACCCAGCCTGGTTCCATTCCGAGCAGATGATGGGCGCCGTCTGCTACGTGGATCTCTTCGCTAAAAATCTGGCTGGACTCCGCGAGCGGATCTCGTACCTGCGCGAGTTGGGCATCACCTATCTCCACCTGATGCCGCTTTTTCTTGCTCCGGAGGGCAACAGCGACGGCGGCTACGCAATCAGCGACTACCGCCAGGTCGATCCCCATCTCGGCACGATGGATCAACTCGCGGATCTCGCCACCGATCTGCGCACGAACGGCATCAGCCTGGTCCTCGACTTCGTCTTCAACCACACCTCGGACGAGCATCCCTGGGCGCGCCAGGCGATCGCCAAGCCGGACGACGAGGACGCCAACGCCTACCTGATGTTCCCGGACCGCACTCTCCCGGACGCTTACGAGCGAACGCTGCGAGACATCTTCCCGGATCAGCGTCCGGGCAGCTTCACCTGGCGCCCGGATGCCGCGCGCTGGGTCTGGACCACCTTCAACAGCTTCCAGTGGGATCTCAACTACGCCAACCCGGAGGTCTGCCACCGGATGGCTGAG
>JAUJMG010000420.1:1269-4041 GCA_030446955.1 Thermomicrobiales bacterium | reverse complement strand
GGTAGCGCGGGCGTCCCGTCACGTGCCGCGCGATGCGTAGGGCGACGAGCGTCACTTCGCTGCCGACCGTCGAGAAGCGGACACGCTCGGCCGCAGGGATGATCTCGACCAGGGTCGCCGCAAGCTGCTCGTGGAAAGGTGTTTCCGTGGCGGTGATGAGGCCCAGCTCGACCCCGTGGAGCACGGCGCGCTTGACGGCGGGGTGGTCATGGCCGAGCAGCGCCGCGCCGTTGGACATGTTGAAATCAAGGTAGCGCTTGCCCTCGAGGTCAAAGAGGTACGGCCCCTCGCCCCTCTGGATGAACAGGGGGCGTCCCAGGTACGGGTGGAGCCGCATGGACGCCGAGACGCCGCTCGCGAGCGAGGCCTGTGCCCGCTCGTACAGCGCGTCGGCGGTTTGGGTCGCGGGCTCGACCATGAGAGAGTCCTTTCTCGTCACTAGCGGCACCTGATGAGCGACGACGACAGGACCAAACCTGGTCGTCGCTCGCCAGCTCTCCTGGACATGAGCGGACTGCAACTCGATCCCCCGAGGGGCGTGGTATCTCACAAGGCCAGGAGTTGGCGGTTAGCTCCCCCTGCCGGCCGCGCCGTCGTGAACCGGTTGAGGAACGCTCGGAGTGGCTCACTCCGTGGCTGAACCAGCGGCCGGTCCGCATGTTTAGCTCGAAGATCGTCTCCCCGGCATGATGAAGTGGCGCAGTCTAGGAGCGGGGGGCAGGAGTGTCAACAGCGCTACAATCGGTCCGGTCCCTATGGCCACGTGCCCAACCCCGTCGAGGGCGACCACGCGCTGGGTGTCCGCGCTCGTGGCATCGCACTTCATGGTCGGTTCCCCGTCAGCACACGTCCAGCGCCGCCTGCAGCTGACCGGAATCGGATGGAGGGCTCCCGCCGGGCATCACCGCGAGGGAGCAAGAAGCCAAGCATGGGTATCTACGACGACCTTGGGGTCCGCCCCGTCATCAACGCCAGCGGGACCCTCACCCGTCTCGGCGGGAGCCGCATGGCGCCGGAGGTGCTGGCGGCGATGGCGGAAGCGGCCGCCTCCTTCGTCCACATCGACGAGCTGCAAAGCCGGGCCGGCAACGTGATCGCGGAGATCACCGGCGCGGAGGCCGGTTACGTCGTAGCGGGAGCGGCCGCTGGTCTGACGTTGGGCGTCGCCGCGTGCGTCGCGGGCATGGACGTCGCCAAGATGGATCGGCTGCCGGACACCACGGGGATGAAAAACGAAGTGGTCGTCCAGCGAGGCCACCGTAACGCGTACGACCACGCCATCCGGGCGGTGGGCGTGACGTTCATTGAGGTCGGGTACCTCGGCTATCCGGGCGCGGGCGGCACGTGGGGGTGGCAGATCGACGCCGCGATCGGCGAGCGCACCGCGGCCGTCGCCTGCCCCATCCTCGCCACCCCGGGCACGCTCTCGCTTCCCGAGGTGGCCGCGATCGCCCACGCCAAGGGCGTCCCGGTCGTCGTCGACGCCGCGGCCGAACTGCCGCCCCGGGCAAACTTGCGGCGGTTTATCGCCGAGGGCGCCGATCTGGTCGTGTTCTCCGGTGGCAAGGCGATTGGGGGGCCGCAGGCGAGCGGGATTCTCGCTGGCCGCGCTGATCTCATCGCGTCGGTCGCCCTCCAGCATCAGGACATGGACGTTCGTCACGAGACGTGGAACAAGCGCTCGCTGCTGGCCGGCGGAGCGCTGAGCGGGATCCCGCACCAGGGCTTCGGCCGCGCGATGAAGGTCGGTCGCGAAGAGATCGCGGGTCTTGTCGTGGCGCTGAAGCGGTACGTCGCGGGGAGTGACGATGCTGACGCTGCTCGATGGCACACGCTGCTCCAGTCCGTGGCAGCACCGCTCGCCGGCCTTCCCCACGTCCGTGCCGTGGAGAGGTGCTCACCGGGCCGGCCTGTGCCGGTCCTGACGCTTGATCTTGATGAGGCGAAACTCGGCGTTACCGCCTACGACGTCGTCAATCGCCTCCTCGCGGGGGAACCTGCCGTGGCTGTCGGGGAGAGTCGCGCCGAGTTTGGGACGATCACCGTGGCACCCCAGGGATTGACGGAGGATGAGGCCGAGGTGGTTGGCCAACGTCTTTGCGCGGTCCTGCGCGGAGAGCGGTGATCTTCGACGCGGAAGGAGCTCGTGGTGCTGATCCGCCCACCGTCCGGCAAGAAGGTCCTCTGGCAGGAGCTGTTGCGCCACGAGTTCCTCACAGCCCTTGACCAGCGGGCGGTCGTGATCGTGCCGGTTGGCTCCGTGGAGCAGCACGGACCCCACTGTCCGCCCGACGTCGACGTCAGCATCCCCTACCACTTGACCATCCGCGCCGCGGACGCCATCGACGACGTTCCGGTCATTGTTGCGCCGCCGGTGACCTACGGCTTCACCCACTACAACATGGGCGAGGTGGGAACCATCACGCTCGGGCTCGAGGTCTTCATCGCGCTCCTTTGCGACGTCGTGCGGAGCATCTGGGCCAACGGGTTCCGGCGCATTCTTCTCCTCAACGGCCACGGTGGCAACGAGCAGCCAGCCTGGAGCGCTGCGGTCAAGCTTGCTGAGGAGGACGTCTGGGCCTTGGCGATCACCTACTGGCACATGGCCGAGGACGAGCTACGCGCCTGGAGTGAGGCCGACGTCGGGTCGATCGGTCACGGCGGGGAGTGGGAAACCAGCTGGCAGCTGTACCTGCGACCCGACCTCGTCGACATGAGCCTGGCGGTCAAGGACGAGTGGCGCCTCAAGTTCAGCCCGCCAGTGCAGCGGTA
>JAUJMG010000420.1:0-1169 GCA_030446955.1 Thermomicrobiales bacterium | reverse complement strand
GCCTGGCGGTCAAGGACGAGTGGCGCCTCAAGTTCAGCCCGCCAGTGCAGCGGTACGCAAGATTCGCCGAGCGTCGCCGCGAGATGGCCCACGGCGTGATGCGGGACCCGTTCAAGGCATCAGCCGAGAAGGGCGAGCGGCTGTTCGACGTGCTGCTTGAGCGGCTGATTGAGATCTGCCAGGAGTACCATGCGGAGGATCCGCCCCGATACACGGAGTTCGGCAGCCACTGTCCGTAGAGGGCGCAACTCCCGGCCATCCTAAGCCTCACCCCCAACGTCAGGCGATGCTCGTGGGGCGAGCGTTGGCCTGGCCGGGCCGCCCTAGCCCTCGGCTTACCCTGCGGCATCAAGCAGCGCGAAGCATTCATCGACGGTGGCGGAAGCCTCCGCGACCTTGGCTTGCATGGCAGCTAGGTCGAACCCCACGAGGTCGATGGTGTCGTCCTCGCCGGCCAGCCAGGCATCGATCCTCGGCACCTGAGCATGGGCCACGGCATCGAGTTCGGAGACCGCACCCGCGTGTGGCTCCCAGGTCCGCCTAGCGCCGGGGCGGGTCACGGGACCGGCATCCCGTCAATCACCGTGGCCCAGCCGACGAAGACGTAGACCAACTGGTTGAGCCACGACGGGTCGTCGGGTCGCGGGTCAGCCATCAGTTCGTCGTAGTGGGAGAGCGAGAGCGCCAAGAGCTCCCGCCGCTCCTCGATCTGGCGCAGGTAGGTGTGCTCGTCGGCAATCGTTGCCGATTCCGCACCCTGCGCCGCCCCCCCCGCCTCCGCGTCACCAATGCTGACTGTGATCACGGCCACCCCATCCGCCTCAGGGCGTCAAGCCTGCCCTGACGGCTTTTGCGGAGGACGGACCGCTGTCCGCTTGATAAGGTGCCTTGGCCAGACGCTCACGGGAAGAGGCGCTTGCATCGGCAGGGCCGGCATCTCGATGTGCGGCCGATTCGCGCCATCACCATACGGGCGAGGGGCGCCCAACCTGGGGGGGCGACGCCCGAATTTTCGCCACACAAGGAAGCCGAGATTAACACCAAAAAAAATAATGTTGGCGTACCCAGGCCGCCAGAAAACACATGTTTTATATTCGCCTGATAAAAATACCCAATTGAAAACGGATGGCACCCCCACGCGCTCGCGCTCGCCCGCGAGCAGCCGCCGG
>JAUJMG010000005.1:30569-36184 GCA_030446955.1 Thermomicrobiales bacterium | reverse complement strand
CAGTTCTCCTAGTTTCTCGGCGGGATGTGGTAGGAACTGGGATTGACCTCTACGACCGGAAAGCATTGAGCGTAGTAGCCAATCGGCTCCACCGGCTTAGCCCGGTTGGGTAGACCTCTTTGTGGTCCGACTAGGCTCAAGTCCCCACCCGGACAACCGCGCTGCGGACGGTGCTTGAGCGTGAGTCGCCGTTAGGAACGGGCCGCTCGCCTGCCGTTGTCCGCCGCCACTGCTCGCACCAGCGCCACTGGCCCAGACGCGTTGATCTCCACATTCCAGGTGACGAGCCTCGCCCACCGCCCAGGCGTTCCGCCGTGCTCAGCCTGCGGGGGTGCGCCGGTCGGGAACGACGATTCTCCATGTGTCGTCCAGACCCTCATCGCTGACGCCATAAAACACGCGTAGGTCGCCATCGCCTCGGTAGACCAAGTTGTAGCGTTGCTCGCCCCCGCGGGGCTTGTGGCTCTTGAGGAACCCGAAGTCGCCTTTCCATCGGACGTGACCGGGCTCGATCTGCTTAGCCTCTCGCTGGCTGATAGCGTAGCGCCAGAGGCGCTTTGGCGTGTCGGCCGTGACGTTGTGGACGTACTTGTGGTGCCGCAGATCATGCATCGTGAAGTAGGTGATCCCGTCCTGCTGATAGGCGTCGATCACCTCGACGCCGTTCCGGGGAGCGACCTCATCGAACGGGGCGTCCTCTTCAATCTCTTCTAGTCGATCGCTTCGCTCCAAGGGGGCGTCGAGATCGGTCCGGGCAGACTGCACGTCCGGAGGACCAGCGTTGATCGGTGCCTGCCGTGAGGTCTCGTTGGGCGACGCCGCGATGGAGGACTCCTTGGGCTCCACGGGTTGTAGCGGGACCGTGGCTGACAGCGGACGCCGCCCACGCCGACGCCCGTTCCGTTGCCCTCGTTTGCTTAAACCATCGGGATCGGACAGGGCCTCCTGAGCGGGGGCAACCGTCGGCGCGACAGCCGGGCGGGAAAGCTGACCCGCTCCGCGCACCATTGCCACAATCTCATCGCGGTGGGCGATAGCAGATTCGTCGCCTCGGCGCACGTAGATCGCTCCCGGTGCAAGGGCATATGGCTTTTCAAGCCCCGGCGGCACCCGGATCACGAGCACTGGCTTCCCGTCGGATTCCAGAATCTCAGTTTCCATCTGCAGGACCGGCGTGATCTGGGCAGAGACCTCCAGCTGGAGGTCTTCCATCGCCTTTTCAGGATCAGCCACCCCAACCACTGATCGCTTCTCGAAGGGACTAGCACCCACGAAGACGGTCCCGCCTTCTGTGTTCGCGAACGCGACGACATCTTTGAGGAGGTGGGAGACGCCGGTGCGCTTGGTGCGGAAACTTTCGTGAAAGGCGTGAACAGGCGTGTTGCCCTCGGCTCGCGCCTCCTTGACGATGTCGACGATTTCCGACTCAGGGAAGTAGGGACGCGTGCGGTCGAAGTCGTCTCCGAGGAAGAGGCTTTTGAGCGCCGCAAAGGAGATCGTCGGCAGCAGTACTTCAGTGGCACGGTCACCAATTCCGAGATTGGTGTCCCGCTGCGGGTCGCGGTCCAGGCGGTGGGCGTCGGATCCCTGGATGCAATGCATCCTCCGCGGGTATTCCGGCTTGGTCCCATTGAAGAAGCGGGCGGTGGAGCGGCGATGCGCCCCTAACGCGAGGTCGGTGACCTCAAGCGCGTGGAGGTGCTCGTCCTGGGTGTAGGCAATCTTGGTCTGCCCACCGAAGCGGAGGCCCTGCATCGCCACCCCGTGGGTGGAGTTAACGTGGGCGCCGATCACGAGCGCGCCGTGGTCGCTGAGGATCTCATAGGCCCGCAATACGTCCGTCGTCGCGCCGACTTCGCCGCTCCCAAACCGGTCCTCCGCCACGCCGAGAAGCATGAGCACGTGCTCCATCAAGCGGACCGATGTTGGTTCGGGAAAGATCGCCAGGATGTGAAAGCCGAAGGTGGCGGTAAACTCGAATCCGGGGAGCAGGAGCATTTTTCCGAGCAGGCGACGGTACTCAGTGAGCCGGTCGGCCTCCTCCGGCTGGAGTCGCCCCAGATACTCCAGCAGCTCCAGGTCCTCAATCTCTCGCCAGAGATTAGCGTAACCACGGACGGAGTTGTGGTCCGTGAAGGCTAAGATGTCGAGTCCGCGCTCTTCCGCCTTCTGTAGGATTTGGAGGGGTGAGACGTGCGGCTCCTGGTAATCGGACGACGCTGGCGTGTGGAGGTGGAGGTCCATCCTCCGCCAGATCATCTCCGAGGCCTGCTGCTCCTCCTTATCTCGTCTCGGCCGGGATCGACGGCCACTGGTACTTGTCCGCGCGGAAGCGCCGGTCTGACGCGGTTGCGTCACGGAAATCGTCATACTCCTCTCATCTTTGGGCGACCTTCGGTGGCAGCGCAATTAGCCACCATTTCATTGATAGATCCTACCACACGGCAGTCTGGCGTTGACAATAACCGATCCTAGGTGCGGGGGATGATTGGCTGTTGTGCTAGACTCAATTGTCGCTCGGTCTGTTTCGTTGTGCGTTCGCCGCCCCTCCCGTGGCGGTGCAACCTCGTCGGACCGCTGTCTGGTCAGTCCCAACGAGCCGACGTGAATCTAGGTGACGCGGACGCTGACGCCAGATCACCTCGTCGCTGACTGATCAGAATGCTTTCCACGGTGATCCCGCTCAGCGCGCTCCAGCAGGCCGCGATGCCTCGTCCGAGCCGGTTTTCCACCCGCCGCTGGTGACCCTCTCCGGGAGCGCTTCCGAGGCAACGACTGCGTTATGACTTCCTCCTTGCTGCTGGACGGCCTGCTCCTTCTCATTGTCCTCCTCTTCATCCCCATCGGCCTATGGCGCGGCGGGGTGAGGGAGGCTGTCGTCGCGGGGAGTATTTTGCTGGGCGGAGCGCTGGCGGCGGCTTGGGCGCGGCCGTGGGGTGATGACCTCGCCAATCAGCTTGATCTCCGTCCGCAGGCGGCACGGTTTGTGGTGGCAGTGGTGGCCCTGCTTGGAGTGACGCTGTGTATCGGTTACGTGGGGGGGGCGGCGCTGAGACCTGGCCCGCCCGGACCCCTCGGTCGGGTCGTCGGTGGTGTGCTCGCTGGGGTGAACGGTCTCCTTCTCCTCGGCTACGGGCTTGGGTTCCTCGATCAGTACATGCTCGAGCGCACGTCGGTTCCGTTGCTAACGGACGGTTTCGTGACGCGGTTCCTCCTCCACCAGTTTGGGTGGCTGCTTCTTGCCCTCGTCGCCCTCATCCTGTCCGTCATCCTCACGGCAGTCCTGTTCCCGTTAGCCCGAGATGATCGCGTCGATGAGCCGGTGGATGTGGCTGCTGGTGATGAAGCGATGGTGGGAGGCTCGATGACCCGATCGCGTCCGGTTCGGGTTCCCCACTCGGCTGACGCAGGAAAGTTTGAGCCGGTGCATGGGTACGGGACGCGGCCCGACACCGCCCAGCACCTGGGCGGTCGATTCCCCGATGGAGCGACGACTGGCTTGCGCGCCACCGACCTCTCGATGTCCGATCGGCCGCCGGCTCCGCCGCCATCTCGATCGAGGGCCGACCAGTCAACAGTCTCGCCTGGCACCGGGCCGGTGGAGGCAGGCGAGGAAAGACGCACCGGTGCCGTGATCGTCGACGAATGGCTGCAGCGAGCGGCCCGGCCTTCCCCATCCGCGTCAGGTGACGAGCGTCAGGTGGGCGAGGCCATGCGCAGGGACTCTCACCCGGAGCAACGTGCTGGACGCGATACCCCGGCGGGTGGACACCCATCCTCTGCCCCATGGCCGAACTCGACCAGACGAAGAACCCCTGACCAACCGGTGCCGTACATTGTCAGCTCGTCCGCACCGGATGGGCCAGGGGAGATCGGGAGCGAGCGGGCGCAGGGGAATGGGCGGGGAGGAGACGCGGATGCCGAGGGCATGCGCGAGGGGCGGCGCTGCCGTTCGTGCAATGCCCGGATTCAGGCAGGCGACACCTACTGCTCGACGTGTGGTTCCTTCGCATGGTAGACCCACAGGGATGTGCTATCGTCGCTGTCGCGGTTGAGGTCAGGCGAGCACGATGTTCGCATGACGGTCATGTCATCCGTGCTGTCAAGGGAGGAACTCTTGTGGTCCAGGCTGAGGTGGCCGGTCTCTCTACAGTTCAGGAGGCAGTTGTCGCGGCCATTGAGGCAGAGCGAGACGATCTCATCGCCCTCTCACGATTTATTCACGCTCACCCTGAGATCGCGATGCAGGAGGCGGAATCGAGCGCCGCTTGCGCCACGTTTCTGGAGCGACGCGGCTTCAACGTGGAGCGGAACGTGGCAGGGTTGCCAACCGCGTTCCGAGCCTCAGTGGCACGGTCAGGAGAGGCGCCTACCATTGCCTACCTGGCGGAGTACGACGCGTTGCCGGGACTCGGCCATGGCTGCGGGCATAATCTCATCGCAATAGCGGGCATTGGGGCCGGGATTGGCCTGCGCGCCGCCCTTGACTCGGTGCCAGGTACCGTCGCCGTGTTCGGAACGCCGGCCGAGGAGGCCATCGGCGGCAAAGCTATCATGGCAGAGGCTGGTGTTTTTGACGGCGTTGACGCCGCAATGGGCGCCCATCCAGGGACCGTGGAGGCTGTCTGCCCCACGGTGGAGGGTAGCGGCCAAGCGTTGGCATGCCAGGGAGTGCGGATCGAGTTCGTGGGCCGCCCTGCCCACGCCGCAGCTGATCCGTACAACGGGATCAACGCACTGAACGCCCTGATCGAGACGTTCAATGGCATCAACGCCCTGCGCCAGCACGTCCGGAGTGACGCCCGCATCCACGGCATCGTCACGCACGGCGGAGAGGCGCCAAACGTCGTTCCTGCCTTCGCCGCTGGCGATTTCCTGGTTCGGGCCCAGACCCTGGCATACATGAACGAGTTGGTGGAGAAGGTTCACCGGATAGCTGAGGGGGCAGCGGCCATCACTGGGGCGGAGGTGCGGTTCCTTCTTTCGGAGCGCGCCAACTTCGACATGATCACGAATCACACCCTTGCCCGCCGCATCAAGACACACCTTGACGCCCTCGGGCTCGTCATGCCTGCGGCCGTGCCGGAGGAAGGATCCGGGTCAACCGATTGGGGCAATGTCAGCTACGTGGTGCCGTCGGTCGAGACCGGATATCCGATCCTGGACCGGGTTTGCACCTGGCACTCGCAGGAGGTGGTTGACGCGGCTGACTCGCCGATGGGCTATGACCATACCATTGCCGTGGCGAAGGCCATGGCCCTCGCAGGACTCGACCTCCTGACGGATCCGGTGCTCTTGCAGCGGGTCAAAGGCGAATTTGCCGAGACGCGCGCCGCGCGAGGTGGCTGACGGATCGCTCAGCTTCTTCTCGGCTGTTCATCGGGTTGTCGCGTAGGGCGTCGTTTCCGCGTTGCCCATCGCCATCTGCATGCTGTCGCGTCGACGATTCGGGGTGGCGAGTGAGGCGCGGGATGACGTTGAGGTGTCGCCGGAGGACGGCGACGGTTCGATCCCGGTGGCGTCCGAGGGCACGCGAAGACCGCCACGCACAAACTCCAGCCGCACGGCCTCCCCCGGGAAGGATCGCACGGTCCACACCTTGTTTCGGATCAAGG
>JAUJMG010000005.1:16839-30469 GCA_030446955.1 Thermomicrobiales bacterium | reverse complement strand
CGCACGGCCTCCCCCGGGAAGGATCGCACGGTCCACACCTTGTTTCGGATCAAGGGTCCGAGTTCGCGCCGTAGGTCCTTCCCGCTGATCGTCATGGCAGGCACGAGGAGCGCACCTGCTGCCAAACCCTCCGGTCCCATGGTCGGAGCGCCAGTTGCGACGATGAGAGCGGCCACCTGCCCGATGTCTGGAAAGCGTCCTGAGACCTCACCGTTGGACAGGATCACCACAGTGGTGGCTCCATGCCGAACGATGACTCTCCATGCCTCCACCTCAGTTGTGGCGGCCTGGCCGGTGACTGCAGTCTCGACCGTGATCTGGACGCCGCTCCCGAGGTCGAGGACGCGGGAGCTGGGCAGGACCGGAACAGGAGATTCCAGAAGGACATCCCGCTCTGGGGAGGGCGGGATGGCACCGAGTGACGCGACGTAGCGCGGACGGACCGTGTCTCTCGCCGCGATGGGGACCAACAGAGAGCGGCCACGACCCGCGACCAGGAGGATGTCGATCCGAGGGGTGGTCAGGTGCCGGACCTGGGCGAGGGCATTGGCGAACGCGACTGGGTCGTCCCCGGTTGCCAGAAGGAGGCGTGCCGCCCCGGACGTGATCAGCACGGAGAGGGCGTTTCCGCTGCCCAGCACGCGGACGCCCGGTTGCCGCATCTCCTGGGCCCAGGCCGCGCCCATCCCGAATCCGAAGACAGTGGAGGCGACGAACACGGCAGCGAAGATTGCGGCGCTGTGGGACGTCAAGAGGCGACTGGCACGAGCCATCATCGTGTGAAGAGCGGCACGATGCCCTGAAGATGGGATGGGGTTGAACGGCCGGAGTTCCCGATCCGTAGCGTAGTATTGTGACGGATCCGTGAGGTGGTGATGTCGTCACCCACGACGGTCGTCCCCAGCGTCCGTGGTGCCCGCTTCGTAGTAGATGAGGCGCACGCCGGAACCTCGAGGAAGCCACTGTCCGAACACGTCCCCTCCGTCCTCGTCCACGATGCTGACGACGTCCCCATTCTCAATGCCGACCCCAGCTGAGCCTGCAACCTGCTCGAGCGCCGCTTCGTCCGCCGGTACCTGTTCGGCGACCCGGAGGCCCAGTCCTTCGAGTTGGCCAGCAATGGCCGCACGTGGTTGGCCGATGGCCTCCTCCGGCACGCGCACCGCATCCCCCTGACTGACGAGCAACGTCACCGTCTCGCCGACCATCGCCGACCCGGCTGGTTGAAAGCCCGAAACCTGCCCACGGGGAATAACGGTGCTCGCAACTGGTTCCTCGGTCACGCTGAGACCCGCCTCCTGCAGGGCGACGCGGGCTGCTTCCACATCCTGCCCCACCAAGCCCAGTGCCGTCAGGTCGACGATGCCAGACCCCCGGCTCAGCTTGATGACCATCTCCGAGCCTTGCTCGATCTCTGTACCGGCGGACGGGTCCTGCTCCGCGACGTTGCCGGCAGGAACCTCTTCGCTGAAGACCTGGTTTCCTTCTCTGACCTGCAGACCCGCCGACGTGGCTTCGTCGATCGCCTCATCATAGGTGCGGCCGATCAAGTTGGGCGCGGGGACGACACCGACTACCGGAGGCTGGTCCGCCGCCGTAGGTGTTGGCGGGACCGGTGTCTCAGCGGGAGTCGGTGTCGGAAGCGGGGGGACGGTTGTCTCTGCCCGGCCAGGGACAGTGGTGGGAGCGTCGTCCGTGGCAAGATCAGCGAGGCCAGGCGAGAACTGGAAGCCGAGCCAGACCAGGGCGATCAACACTACTACCACCGTCGCGCCGACCAGCCATGTCATGCACCCGACATCGTCCCGTCGTCCCGCTGCCAGAGCACTGGGGGTGGAGCCGGATCCGTGCGCGTTGGAGGAGGAAGTTCGGTTGTCTCCAGGCACTCCTGCAGGTGCTGGCCACGCTCTCGCCTCGGGTTCGCGTAGCCGAGCGTCTGTGAGGGGTGTCCTCGATGCCGCGGAACGGGGCGATGTGGAGGAGGCATCAGCAAAGGTTCGCCAGTTGGTCATAGCCTCGGCAAACGCGCCGGCTGAGGCATATCTAGCAGTGGGATCTTTAGCCAGGCCCCGCAGCACGAGCGCATCCACATTCGCCGGCACGGTCGGAACAATGGATGACGGGGCCGGCGGAAAGTCGTGGACGTGGCGCATGGCAACGCCGACCGCAGAGTCTGCGTCGAACGGCAGACGCTTGGTCAGCATCTCAAAGGCGACAACGGCGAGCGCGTAGATATCGGAGGAGGGCGTGGCCATGAGCCCGCTGGCTTGCTCCGGAGAGATGTAGTGGACTGTGCCGAGCCCGGTGCCGACCTCGGTCAGGTGGTTGTCAGCGAGCCCCTTGGCAATGCCAAAGTCCACCACCTTAGCAAGCCCTTGGTTATCGACCAGGATGTTCTGGGGCTTGATATCGCGATGCACCAGGCCGCGGTCATGAGCGTAGTCAAGGGCGGCGCCAACCTGCTCGAGCAACGACGCCACGTCATCGGCGTCGAACGGGCCCTCTGCCTCGATGATGGTCTTGAGCGTCTCGCCGCGGACGTACTCCATGACGATGTAGGGCGTGCCGCCCTCTTCCCCGACGTCGTAGATGTCGATGATGTTGGGGTGGGTGAATCCCGCGGCGGCCTGAGCCTCACGCTCGAAGCGAGCGCGGAACATGGGATCCGACGCGTATTGGGAACGGAGCACTTTGATGGCAACCGCACGGTTGAGTAGGAGATCGTGGCCGAGGTAGACCTCAGCCATTCCGCCTTCACCGATCCGGCGATCGACCCGGTAGCGCCGATTGACCGTGGTGTGTTCCACCTGCCAGGGGCCTCCATGCTCCCGATTCTATGGGCCGGTCTTAAGAGGCGTCAAACGCCGTCGGGCGATCGCCTGAGGCGCGGTGATCCCCGGCGTGAGCAGCGGGGGGCCTTTGTGCTTACGTCCGTGCGGGCAATGCGGTTGCCTAAGGGGCCCGTCGACTGGTCACATTTCGAGCACTGCCGGACGCTGGTTCAGCGGCCGACAGGCATGGATGGTCGTTCCAGGATCTAGATGGACGGTGAGGCTGTGGGCAATGGCTCTGGCGGTTGCCTCGCTGTCGACGGCGGTGTAGTGGGTCGGACCGGCGCCAGAGAGCGCCACGAACGGGGCACCTGCGCATCGAAAGGCATCAGGGACTCGCTCGAGCGCCGGTTGAAGCCGATAAAGTGGAGAGCAAAACGCATTGCGGAGAAGCGTGGGGTCAAGAGATCCGGATGCCTGCAGGTGGGCAGCCTGCTGTCGGATGCGGCCTCCAGAGGAAAAGTCTGTGGGGGCCAGCGCACCGTAAAGGGTTGCCGTTTTGCGGGGGATCGCTACCGGCGGGGTGGCGACCACGAACCAGGGCGTGTTAGGGGCTGGGAGCCCTTCGAGCCGTTCCCCGCGTCCTGAGGCGAGCGCGGTGCTGACGCGGAGGAAGAAGGGCACGTCGCTGCCGAGGGAGGCCGCGATCGGCGCCAGCCGTTCGTCGGCTAGGGATGGCGCCCAGTAGTGCCGAGCGAGGAGCAGCGCAGCTGCTGCATCGCTGCTCGCGCCACCGAGACCAGCAGCGGCCGGGATGGCTTTGTCGAGATGCAGCCACCCCCCCCGATCTACGCCTGCTTCGGCCCTGAGTGCGCGGAGGGCGGCAAGTGCCAGATTGTCGTCACGCTCAAGCGCTGGATCGGAGCAGGTAAAGCGAAGAGACGGGAACGGTTGCAGCGTCAGGCGATCGGTCAGACCGATGGCTTGCATGATCGTGACGATGTCGTGGAACCCGTCGGCTCGACGGCCGACCACCTCTAGGCCCAGGTTGAGTTTCGCGGGCGCCAGAATGGAAAGCCCCGTCACCCTTCCACCGCGGCCGGAGCTTGCTCGGCCAGTGTCACCCACTCGGAGACGGAGAGTGTTTGGGCGCGGCGCATCGGGTCGATGCCTGCCTCCGTCAACCAGCGGTTGATCTCCTCCTTGGGCAACTCCAACTCTGCGGCGAGCGAGTTTGCGACCTGCTTGCGCTTCTGTCGGAATCCGGCATTGACCACGCGGAAGAAGCGGCGGTGATCTGGTTCGGGAAGGAGGGGACGGGGATGGACATCGAGGATCGCCACGGCCGACTCCACCGTGGGCGGCGGAATGAAGACCGTCGGAGGGACATCGAACGCGATTCGCGGTGTGGCGTAGAACTGCGCGGCGACACCCAGGATGGTCAGATTCGGGGGAGTCCCGACGAGCCGTTCGGCGACCTCTTTTTGGAGCATCAAGGCCAGGCGACGGGGCCGGTGAGGCTGTTCGAGGAGATGCCGCAGGACGGCCGAGGCGACCGCGTAGGGCAGGTTCGCAGCCACGACGAAGTCCCGGCCGGCCGGAATCACATCGGTGGTGGGGATCTCGAGCGCATTCCCCTCGGTCAGGGCGAAGTTTGAGCGATCACCAAAGGCGCTTCTCAGATGCTCAGCCAGTCGCCGGTCTAACTCAATCGCTCTCACCGCGCCGGCCCGGTTCAGCAATTCGTCCGTCAGGATGCCCAGACCCGGTCCGATTTCCAGCACGAGGTCGTCTGGATTGATGCCGGCGGCACGGACCATTCGCTGGACGATGCCGCGTTCATAGAGGAAGTTCTGGCCCAAGCCCTTGCTTGGTCGCACACCAAGGCGGTCGAGTAGCGCCGCCCATTCCCGTCGAGAGGTTGGTAGGGGAGAACCAGCGGCCGAGCTCGGTGCGTTCATCCAGCGAGGACCAGGCGGCTGGGTTCGACGGTAAAGGTGACCGGTGTGCGACCGACGACTTCGCCGTCTAGCTGAACGAGTGCCGGTTGGAAGGGAGACCCGTCGACGCGTATGGAGCGCGCCTTCGCTCCAATGAACTTTGGGTGGTTGACGTGGGCGCCGCGATAAACCCTTGGTACGTTGCGGATCAAGTCCATTTTGGAGAGGTCGCCTAGGATCGCCAGGTCGAGCAGGCCGTCCGCCACATCCGCCGCCGGGGCGATGAGCATCCCGCCGCCAAAGTAGCGACCGTTGGCCGCGAGAACTGAGCAGACCGGCCCTGTATGCTGCCGGCCATCCGCGACGATGGAAGCCTCAACATTGCGATATCGAGCCAGGGAGTAGCCGAGGGCGGCGAGATAGGCAAGGGTGGACCCGGGAAGCCGGGATCGGGCCGCACGCTGCGCCACAACGGCGTCAAACCCAAGGCCCGCCACGTTAACGAAGGCACGAGACGATCCATCGTCAAAGAGGGCCCGTCCGACATCGATCCGACGGCGGCGCCCAGCGACCAGCCGCTCCAAGGTCAGCTCGATTCCATCGCCGCTGCCGGTACCGCGCGCGAAATCACTTCCGCGACCTGCTGGGAGGACTCCAAGTGGGGTTTCCCTGCTGCTAGTGAGGAGGCCGTTAACAACCTCGTTGACTGTGCCGTCACCTCCGACCGCGATCACCAGGCTGTAGTGGCGATCGGCGAACGAGCGCGCCACGGACGTGGCCTCGCCTGGTCCGGTGGTGACATGGATGTGGTGGGGGCACCGCAGGCGGGACAACGTCGCCGCGATCTGAGAAAGGTGGGCCAAGGATCGGCCACCACCGGCGGTGGGGTTGAGGATGACGCCGATCCGATCTTCGTCCTCTCTGGCGTGGAGCCCAGGAGCCATCACTCGACGAGGATGCCCACGCCGGGCACTACATCGCCGATCTCCCAAAGTGGGAGGTCTGCCGCGGCGAATGCGGCGCGAAGTGCAGGGCTGCGCTCGATCGGGACCGTCAGGAGCAGGCCCCCTGAGGTCTCAGGGTTGTACAAGAGCGCGTCCAAATCCGTGCTAACGCTTGGGCGGACGGTCACCTCGCCGCCCGTCTCGGCCCCGAAATGGGCTCGGTTGCGCTTCATCCCGCCGGGCAAATGTCCGGCGGCGGCGCTCTCGACAGCGCCGGGCAAGAGAGGAACGGTAGAGGCTTGAACGCGGAGGCGAACACCGCTTTTCGCCGCCACTTCGGAGCCGTGGCCTAGCAGCCCGAAGCCCGTAATGTCGGTGCAGGCATGGATGCCAACCTTGCGCACCGCCTCACTTGCCTCACGGTTGAGGGTGAGCATCGACGCGATGGCCGCGGAAGCATGCTCAGGGGCAGCCGCTCCATTCTTCATCGCGGTGGTGATCGCACCCGTGCCGAGCGGCTTGGTCAGGAAGAGCAGGTCCCCTTCCTTCGCTCCGGCTTTCGTCAAGATCTGGTCTGGGTGGATGGTGCCGGTCACGCAGAGGCCGTACTTGGGCTCCGGGTCGGTGACGGTGTGTCCTCCGGCAATGATGCCGCCGGCCTCCCCCATCTTGCTGGCACCACCCTCAAAGATCGCCGAGAGGATTTCGCCGGGAAGATCCGCTGGAAACGCGGCGATGTTGAGCGCGAGGAGCACGTCCCCACCCATAGCGTAGACGTCGCTCATGCTGTTGGCGGCGGCTATGGCTCCGTACGTGAACGGGTCATCGACGACGGGAGGGAAGAAGTCGACTGTCTGGATAATCGCCCGGTCGGCGGACAGCCGGAAGACAGCCGCGTCGTCGCTGGTTTGCAGACCGACGAGGAGATCGGGATGCATGTGAGGCGTCAAGGGGCGCAGCACCTGCGCCAGGGCCGCAGGGCCCATCTTGGACGCTCAGCCAGCGCTACGGGCCAGTGTGGTGAGTCGAATCTCGTCCCGGGTTTGCACGGTCGTTCCTTCTCGTCCGTAGATCCGACAGCCGACGCCGCCGCAGGCGGAGTACCATCCCTTGATCGTCTGCGCCGATAGTAGGCTTCAGTCAGAGTAGCGTCAAACGAGATGATTGGGCTTGTCTAGGCGGGACACATGATTCAGCACGACACGGATGCCGGTCGATTCAAGTATCGCGTGTCTGGTGTCTGCCTCGACGACGGACGCATCCTGTTGCTCCAGTTCGACGGAGCGAACTCTTGGGTGTTGCCTGGCGGAAAACCCGAGCTTCACGAATCGGCGCCGGACGCGCTGCGGCGCGAACTGCGCGAGGAGCTGGGCCTGGATGTAGAAGTTGGTCGTCTGCTCTGGGTCGTGGAAGATTTTTTCGTTGATGAAGATATCCAGTACCACGAGCTGGGGCTGATATTCGAGATCGTGGCAGGTCGCCGTGGAGGGACCGGAGACCTCTATGTGCCTCAGTCTGGCGTTGAGTCCGACGGGCGAGGTCTTCGCGTTCGCTGGGAGCCGATCACCGCGCTCAGCACTGCGCCGCTCTACCCCGCTTTTCTTCGCCGTGCGCTCCGCGAGCTGCCAGCGGAGACGACTCACATTGTGGTGCGGGGCACGGAGGAATCGAACCTACTCGGGCCGAGCACCGTCGTGCGTTGACGAGAAAGGGGGCCCTATGACCAACGGACCCGGACTGAGTACCGACGAAATCATGGCGGTCGCGCTGGAGATGGCTGGGATGCAACGGATCCCGGACGACAGCGCGGTCTACGTTGACGGGCAGGGTCTACGCCGGGTGATGATGGGGGTGGACATCGGTGCGGCGGAATTGCTTTTGGCCCGCCAACTCGGCGTGGACGGAGTGATTGCCCATCACCCAGCTGGCGGCGCGGCGACCCTTCGATTTCCACGGGTCCTTGGGCGGCAGGTTGAGTTGATGGTCGAGGCAGGGGTTCCGGCCGAAGAGGCACGAGCCGTCGTCCAGCCGGCAATCGCTCGCGGGATGCTCCGAGCCCAAGCAGCGAACTTCGACCACACCCCTTCGGTGGCGTGGCTCCTTGGGATGCCGTTTCTCAACGTTCACCTGCCCTTGGACGAAGTCGGACGCCGGGTCATGATTGAGGCGATCGATCGTTACAGCGAAACCCTGGGACGGGAGCCGACGGTTGCCGATATCGTGGAGGCTCTCAGCACCATCCCAGAGATTCGGAATGCCCCGACGGGGGTGATGGTGCCCGTGGGCAGGCTGGACCGGCCAGCGGGCCGGGTCGCCGTCTTCCACGGGGCGGGGACGAACGGAGGATTTCCAGTGGCTCAGGCCCTGGCCGGTGCCGGCGTGGGTACGGTCGTCTATATTCATGTCGCTCCCGAGGAAGCGGATCGCTTGCGGGCTCTACATCTCGACAGATTCAACCTGGTGGTCTCGGGGCACATCGCCTCCGATCTGATCGGCATCAACCTGTTCGTCGCGGAACTCGAGCGGCGGGAGGTGGAGGTGATCCGGATGAGCGGCCTGTAGATGACCAGTGACACCGGGGGCGACGGAGATCCACGGTCTACCTGGCATGGTCCGTGCAGCGCAGGATGACGCCGAGGGCCGATCGCCTGGTCGACGGGCTCTGAAACCATGTTAGGAGGAAGCTCATGGAGGAACGTGATTCGGCGGGCAAGGACACGGCGCCAACACCCGGTACGCCGGCGGCTCCAGTCCAAATTGACCCGTTGGCAGGTCAGGCTCAACCGTCCGATGTGCCCGCACCAATGGCATCAGGCGGAATCGGCGGGGTGCCGGATGGGACCCAGGTCACCCACCATTCGCCCACGCCCATTCCCGGCAAGCCGATGGCCCCGATTGCCACGGACCCGGCCGGCAACGATACGCTAGAAGGGCAGGCGATGGATCCACCTGCCGGGAGCGCCCATGCGGAGCGGGGTGGGTCCGGTTGAGCAACGAGCGGCCCTGGCCGGAAGCGGGTGGAGAAGCGTTTCACCTGGCTCCGGCCGAGGTGTGGGAGCGCCAGGCGGAGGCTGAGGCGTATCTCCCAGAGGCCTACGACGCGGATGGATTCGTCCATCTGACCATCGGTGAAGTCAACCTTCTTGCCGTGGCCAACGCTTTCTACCAGAACGACCAGCGCGCGCACGTGGTCCTGGTTTTGGACCTCAACCGGTTGAGCGCCCCCGTCCGCTTCGAGGATGAAGGGCACATCTATCCCCATGTCTATGGTCCGCTCAATCGCGATGCGGTAGTGGCCGTCCGGCGAGCAACACGTTTGGCGGACGGCTCGTTCGTGGGGATTGTCTAAGGGAATCAGTTCCCCGATCGACATCCCGGTCCTCGCCAATCTCCCTGCTCGGTTTGACCCGCTCTGGACGCCCTCCGGCACCACGAAGGGTGCCCTGCGGTAGCCTGGCGATTGGCCGCCCGCGCAGCGACGGACGATGATTCCTCAAGCGGCAGCGAGGCCCGCCAATGTGGGCGCTGCCGGATCGGGACCACACCACCGTCGACGTTGGAGGATCCTTGTTCGCGTTCCTCGGCCGGTTTGCCTACCGCTGGCGGTGGTTCATTGTTGGCGCATGGGCGCTCTTGTTCCTTGCCGCGGTGCCCGTTCTGCCCCACATCGAGCGACCGCTCAAGGTGGGCGGCTTCTCCTCGCCGGAGATCGAGTCAGCGCGGGCGCGCGAGGTCCTAGAGCGGGAGTTAGGTCTCGCACCCTCGACGCTGGTGATTATCTTCCAGAGTGATCGTCTGACTGCGAACCAACCCGAATTCTTCGCTCAGGTGGAGGACGCGCTGGCTGACGTGCCCTCCCTGGCGCATGTGACCGACCTCGTCCTGCCTGCCGACGACCGCAATCTCGTCTCCCCGAACGGCAAGACCGCTTACGCCCTCGTCGGGATCGATCTTCCGCCGGAAGAAGCCCAGCGGGACGTTCCGGCCTTCGAGGCCGCCCTGCGCCCGCAGCCCGATCTCTCGACCTTGGTGGCCGGCGCACCCGCCTTCTACGCCGACATCGAGACGGTCAGCCAGCGAGATCTCCGGCGGGCCGAGCTGATTGCCTTTCCGTTTGCCCTCCTCGCCCTGCTGCTTGTCTTCGGATCAGTGGTCGCGGCGGCGGTGCCGCTGGCGGTCGGGGGGTTGGGAGTGGCCGCGGTGCTCTTGTCGCTCTACGGCATCGCCCACATGATCGACCTCTCGATCTTTGTCCTCAACCTGGCGACGATGCTAGGGCTTGGGCTGGCCGTCGACTACTCGCTGTTTGTCACCAGCCGCTTCCGAGAGGAGTTGCTCGCGCAGCGGGGCGACGTCCCCCGGGCGGTCGCGCAGACGATCGCGATGGCAGGGCGGGCCGTCTTCTTCTCTGGCCTAACCGTGCTGATTGGTCTTTCCGGGTTGTCTTTCTTCTCGTTTATGTTTTTGCGGTCGGTCGGTATCTCCGGCGTCGTGGTGGTGTTCTTCTCAACTCTGGCGGCGCTCACGTTGCTCCCAGCCATCCTCGGCATCATCGGCACGCGGATTGACCGTCTGCGCATCGTTCGGTTCCGTGGCGCGCGAGTCGACCGTGCTCCTGAGGATGGCTTCTGGGCTGCCCTCTCGCGGTGGGTCATGGCCCGTCCGGTCCTGGTGCTCCTCCCGACGCTGGCCCTGCTGCTCCTGCTCGGTGCTCCGTTCCTGAACGTGAATGTCTCATCGCCCGATGGGACGATCCTTCCAAAGGACCTCCCCTCGCGTCAGGGGTTCGACATTCTCACAGAGGAGTACGGCGCGGGGGAGATCTCGCCCTTCGTCATCGCCATCCAATCGCCGACGTCTGTGTTCCGGCCCGAGAACGTGGGGGCGATCTACGATTTCACGACCAAGCTTGCACGGGACCCGCGAGTGACGCGGGTCCAAAGCATCACCTCGTACGAGCGCCCGGTAACCCGGGAGCAGGCGGTGGCTCTCCTCGCGGCGCGACGCGGTCTGGAACGGCTTGGTGTCAGCACCAGCGTGGAGCGTCTCGCTAACGAGCGGACAGCTTTGGTCCTCGCCTACACGCGATACCTCGCTAATGACGACCGCAACCACGATCTGCTCGCCGATGTTCGCGGAACGACCCTCGGCGGGGATCTGACCATGCTGACGGACGGCGGTACCGCCGAGATTGCGGATGTCGTGGACCTGATGTATCGGGACTTCCCGCGGGCGGTGGCCCTGATTGTCGTCGCGACCTATCTGGTGCTCCTCATCCTCTTTCGGTCGGTGTTGCTGCCCCTCAAGGCGATCGCGATGAACACGCTTTCCATCCTGGCCTCCTACGGGGCGCTGGTCTGGGTCTTCCAGGAGGGCAACCTGAGCGGTTTGCTGCGATTCACGCCCCTTGGATTTGTCGAAGCCTCTTTGCCGGTGATCATGTTTTGCGTCTTGTTCGGGCTCAGCATGGACTATGAGGTCTTCCTCCTCTCGCGGGTTCGGGAGGAGTGGGAGCGGACGGGAGACAACGAGCGGAGCGTTGCTTTGGGTCTCCAGCGGAGCGGCAGAATCATCACGAGCGCCGCGCTGATCGTGGTGGTGGTGACGGCTTCCTTTGTCACGGCAGACGTCATTCTGATCAAAGCGCTCGGTCTTGGCATTGCGCTCGCGGTTTTCCTGGACGCGACGGTCGTGCGGGCGCTTCTCGTGCCGGCCACGATGCGTCTGCTTGGAGACTGGAACTGGTGGATGCCGCCGCGGTTGCAACGGGTCCTGCCGGGGCGCTCTCTGATGGAGAAATCAGCATCGTGATGCATATGATCGCCGTCCGTGGAACTCGCGAGAGCTTCGTCCGTGCCCTCGTGTGCGTTGTCCTCACCTACCTGCTTCAGGCGGCCATCCCGTTGGGCGCTGGAGTTGACGCCTTTCCCGGCGTCACGACGATACCGGAGAGAACGCCGGGAATGAGCGACGCGCCGGTGCTCGTGACGTTTCCCCGCGACGACGGCCCCCATGACGTCGCCTTGGAGTGGTGGTACTACACCGGGCATCTTTGGACGGAGGACGGGCAGCGTTACGGGTTCGAGCAGGTGTTCTTCAAAGCCCAGCGAGAATCTGGGGGAGGGGTTGGCCTCGTCTCCCATGTCGCCGTTACCGACAACGAGCGCGGCGTCTTCCAGTACGACCAGCGAATCTCCCTCCTACCCGGCCTCCAAACACCGAAAGCCGGCTTCGATCTCGCGATTGGCAACTGGTCGATGCGCGGGGCGAATGGCGAGGATCGGCTGGTCGCTAGCACTGAGGCGTACAACCTGGTCCTCGCGCTGCGCGCGACCAAGCCGCCAGCCCTGCACGATGGTGATGGCTATATTGACTATGGCGGCGGACAGGCCTCCTACTACTACTCCCGGACCCGGATCGCGGTCACCGGCACGCTCGCTGTCAACGGCGAAGCAGAGCGCGTTACGGGCGAGGCGTGGATGGATCACCAGTGGGGTGACTTCACGACCTTCCGCGATGGAGGCTGGGACTGGTACAGCGTCCAGCTCGACGACGGTACAGACGTGATGCTCTATGTGATCCGGGCCCCGGACGGCCGCCCACTGATCGTCGACGGATCAGTGGTTGATCCCGCGGGACGGCTAACAGTTCTCGACCGAGAGGACTTCCGTGCGGTCCAGAATGCAACCTGGACCAGCCCCACGACAGGCATTACCTATCCTTCAGGATGGATGGTGGAGGTTCCGGTGGCGGGTTTGTCGCTAACCCTAGTACCCTCCTTGGTGGATCAGGAGTTGGATACCCGTCAGACCACCCAGGTCATCTACTGGGAGGGAGAGGTGGTCGTACAGGGGACCCGAAACGGACAGCCGGTCGGCGGCTTCGGCTATGTGGAACTCACGGGCTACGACCTCCCTGACGACCTCATGGCATGAACGACGATTGCTGCTGATGTGATCGGAGATAGCTGAGCCATGACCCAGAAGTCAGACCTCGAAATTCCCAGCCTCGACATCCCCAAGGCAAAACGGTATAGCCGGGTTCGATTGGGCGTGCTGCTGCTTGGAACCGCCTGGTCGGTGGGGCGGATGGCCTGGTTCGGTCTCGGGGGGCGGTCCGCACGCCTCCGCGATGTTACGCGTCGCGGCGTTCCGGATGAACGGCTGGCAACCCCAGCGTTCGTCGCCGCGGTGGCTGCCGGCTCCTGGGTCTCTGGGCTTCCCTTCTCCTACGTTGGCGGTCATCTGGTCGAGCGGCGGTTCGGGCTCACCAAGCAGACCTCTCGCGGTTGGTTCGTGGACAGTCTTACGGGGTTCGTACTCGGTCTGGTGTTCGAGGTGCCACTGACCACCACGGCGTTCGCCGTCATCCGGCGTCGACCGCGCGATGGATGGGCCATCCTGGCCGGCGCGGCGGTTCCACTCTCCGTGGCCCTCAGCAACCTGGCCCCCGTGCTGATCCTGCCGTTGTTCAACCGCTTTGAGCGTCTGGCGGATGAGTCTCTCGTCGCCCGGATCAAGCGCCTGGGAGAGCAGGCAGGGGTGCCGATCGCGGATGTGTACCGGATGGACATGAGCCGCCAAACCCAGAAGGCCAACGCGTTTTTCACGGGTTTGGGCAACACGAAGCGGATCGTGCTCGGTGACACCATGATTGACCACTTCGCCCCGGAGGAGATCGACGGCGTTGTGGCGCACGAGTTGGGGCACCAGGTTCACGGAGACATCTGGAAGCTGGTTGCGCTGGGGGGAGCGTATGGCTTTGGAGGTGCCTACGCCGTCCACCGGCTTGCGCCCCCGATCATCGCCCGCACGGGGCATCGGACGGGAATCTGGGGGATTGGCGACGAAGCTTCATTGCCGCTTATCGGCTTGGTGACGACGCTGGTCGCCTTCGCCGCCGCGCCGATTCAGGCCGCGGTCAGCCGTGCCATCGAGCGGCGGACTGACCGTTTCGCGATAGTGCTGACTGGGTC
>JAUJMG010000005.1:4314-16739 GCA_030446955.1 Thermomicrobiales bacterium | reverse complement strand
TCAGCCGTGCCATCGAGCGGCGGACTGACCGTTTCGCGATAGTGCTGACTGGGTCGGGGCGCTCTTACGCTGCCACGATGCGGCGCTTGGCGGCCCAGAATTTGGCGGACCCTGACCCGCCAAGTCTCGTCGTCTTCTTCCTTGGAAGTCACCCACCGATCGCGGAGCGCATCGCCGCAGCCGAGGCGTTCACGCCCACCGGGGAAGGGTAAAAATTGATTTGCGGTAGGCTGTCCGCAGCCGGAAGATTGCGGTAAACTCCTCTTCTCGATTGGTCGCCCTGAACGCGACGCGCTTTCCTCCAACGGTTTGCGTCAATCCTCGCTATTGCCCGGCCGTGCTGGGTGGTCTCTTGCTGTGCCAATCGGGGCAGGGGGGCGAGGTCTTGCCAACACGCGATGGAACGTCGATCTCGGGAAGGATCGGCGGAGAGGCGGGCCAGCCAGGCGGCCGATGTGAGCAATCACATCAGGTGCGCGGGACGGGAAAGGGGAACGGTGTAGCCCGTTCGGTTCAGCATCCGCGGGCCGCAGCCATCGAGCAACAGCAATGCCTGGGAGCAATCCCTTGTGGTGGATGGCAATCCCTTGTGGTGGATGTCAGCACGACTAACGCTGCACTGAGGAAGGTGGGACGCGTCGCTGGAAGGGCGTCGCGGGCAAGGGGAACAGCTTCAAGTGGAGCGTCGGGTGGGGGATGATGACTGACCTTCTCGTGAAGTGGGCATGGCGTGGAGCCGAAGACGTGCCGATCCAGATCCGACAGGATGGCGGAGGGGGGCTGGTGGGGAGCTTCTCCGGCGGCAAGGCCGACGTAGAGTCGTTCGTCTGGCGGCAGGGTCGGGCGGAGGTGACGCTCCAGCGAGACGGCAAGGATTGGAGCGTTGTCTACACGTCCGTGGGACGACTTCTCGGACCGCGCCAGGTCATCTATGCGCAGAAACACCGGCGGGCCACGCATGCAGCTTGGGACGTCATGGCGCGGGTGATCAGGGCATCGCGCGATGAAGAGGAAGGCCTGCGGGTTGCGCGCAGCGCGGCCCAGTGGATGCGCTCTGCCAACATTCCGGACGAGACGGACGACTAACCGCGTGGTATGGCAGGCGACCACGAGGTGGGGAGCAACAGCGTCTCGCCTCCGTTGGTCACATCAGGAACAGATCAGGCGGTATCCCATCCCGCGTCCGGCGACGTCGCGACAGCGGGAGTCGGGCTGATATGAGTGAACAGGGCCCCTCCGCCTTTGAAGGAGGGGTCCTGGGGAGTTAGGGTGCTTTGCCGGAGCTGCCCGAGGTGGAGACGATCCGCCGGATCGTTGAACAAACGTTGGTGGGGCGGGAGATCGAAGAGGTCAACCTCCGCTTGCCGAAGCTGCTACGCACGTCGCCGCTGCCGACTCTCAATCCACTCCTCGGTCAGCAAGTGCTTGCGGCGAGACGGCGGGCAAAGGTCCTGGTGATTGACTGCTCTGGTGGTCTCAGCCTGATGATGCATTTCAAGCTGGCAGGGCAGTTTTCGGTCCACACGGCGGAGGGCGTTCGCCATACGGCCGGTCACCCCGTCCCGGATCCTTCAGGGCCATACCCCCATCGCACCACCCACCTCATTCTAGCGCTCACCGGCGACGTTACTGCCTATCTGAGCGATGTCCGACAGTTCGGTTGGCTGCGGCTGCTCCCGACGCATAACGTCGAAACGGCCCTTGATGCGTTTCGCTTTGGCCCGGAAGCGGTGGGCCGAGACTCCATCGGTCGTGAGGATCTTGCTGCCCGCCTGGCTCGCCGGCGCATCCCCGTGAAGCTCGCTCTATTGGATCAGGGCGTACTGGCCGGGCTTGGCAATATCTACGTCGACGAGGCACTGCACCGCGCAGGCCTCCATCCCGAGCGTCCGGCCAACAGCTTGGCCAATGAGGAGTTGGACCGTCTGCATGCGGCCATCCCATGGTCGCTGGAGCGAGGCATCGAGCAGGGCGGCGCCAAGATCGTTCACAACCGCGCGTACCCGCGCGATGGCTTCCCCCAGGTCCATGCCAGGGCAGAAGAACCCTGCCCCACGTGCGCTGCGCCGGTTGTCAAGATTCGCGTGGGCGGCCGGGGAACCTATCTGTGCCCCGTTTGCCAGCCCCCGCCCCGTCCCTAAGGGTGAAAGTCGGATTGCGGTGTGATGGTGCGGACGAAGTCGGCGATCACGCGAGCGGCATTGTCCAGGTCGGTCAGGCTGACGACTTCGTTAGGGGAGTGCATATAGCGGTTCGGGATGGAGACCAGGCCGGTCGCGGTGCCGCCACCGGATCGAATCATCGCGTCCGCGTCAGTGCCGCTGGACCGCCCTGCTCCCTGTACCGGGCAGGTGAGACCGAGCCGTTCCCCGGCAGCCTGGAGGCCTTCAAAGACGATCGGGTTGATTGAAGCTCCTCGCGTCAACACCGGACCGCCGCCGAGTTTGACGTCGCCGTCGGACTTCTTGTTCGCCCCCGGATAATCCGTGGCGTGGGTGACGTCGATCGCGATCGCCACGTCAGGGGCGATCCGGAACGAGGCCGTGAAGGCTCCCGCGAAGGAGATCTCCTCCTGGGTGGCCGCGAGGGCGTAGACATCCAGGTCTGGGCGGTCATCCGCGAGCAGCCGAGCCGCTTCCAGGGCCACGAAGGCTCCGACCCGGTTATCCATGCTGCGGGAGACGCAGAGATCCTCCGTGAGCGTCACGAAAGAGGCGTCGATCACGGCAGCATCACCCACGGCTACTCGCGCCTTGGCGGCCTCCCGGCCGGCAGCTCCGATGTCGAACCACATGTCGCGGGTCTCGGTCACCTTCTTCCGGTCGTCGTCGCGGAGAAGGTGAGCGGCTTTCTTGCCAACCACCCCAATCACGTCCCCGTTCCGGGTGGTGATGCGGACCCGCTGGCCGACCACGACTTGATCATCCCACCCGCCGATTTGCTCGAACCAGAGAAATCCTTCTTCGTCGATGTGCGTGATCAGAAAGCCGATCTCGTCGATGTGCCCTTCAATCACGACCTTCGGTCGGCCATCCCGGCGGAGACGAGCGTAGGAATTGCCGAGGACGTCGCCGTAGACCTCATCGGCGAACGTCTCCGCTTCCTGGCGCCATACCTGCGCCGGAGCTCGCTCGTAGCCTGAGGGGCCGGGAGCGTCAAGCAGGCGGCGCAGGAAGTCTGAGGCTCGCTCTTCCATCTCCTGAAGGTCCTTTCTCAATCGATGGCCGTCGACGCACGATGGGGTTCGGTCGTTACGCGGCCAACCAGTGCGGCCCTCGTGAAGTGAGCGAGGCCGGGCGGATGATACAACCCCCTGCCGCGCGTTGATGCAACACAGCTATCGGCCAGCAGGGAGGGTCTGGAGCATGAGTGGACAGAGGAGGTCGGCGAGGTGGGCATGGCCGCGCGCCGAGAGGAAGACCTCTGGGTCGTCAAGGTAACGGACACGAACCTCGATGTCATCGGAACCTGCGAAGCCATCAATCACTGTCGCGCCGAGCGCCGACCCTAGCCGGGTGATCGAGGCGTTCCAGTGCTGCACATGGAGGCGGAGGAGTTCATCGGTGAAGCCGAGGGATTGAAGCTCTGGCTGGCCGACGACATCCGGCACCGTGCCAACGACGACGGCGCAACCGGCGGCTGAGAGCCGTGCCAGGACCGCCAGCAGATCTTCTTCAAACGCTTCGATTGAGGTGCCCTGCAGCAGATCGTCGAGTCCAACCCAGAGGGCGGCTGCGTGAGGTGAGGAGGTGATTGCGGCTGGGAGTTGGTCGCGCCGGACCTCGGCGACGGTCGCATGCGGAGTTGATAGGTTGTATCCGACGGCTTGCGGAGCGAGATGTCCGATCAACAGAGAGGCCCACGGCACGGGGGTTTCGTCCTGGAGTTCGTTCGCGGTGGTCCCGGTCGCGCCAAGGGCAAACCAGACCTGCCTCTGTGGGGCAGTCGACGGCGGTGGCGGCGAATGCCGCACAACCTCGTGCTCGGGAGCCTCGATCGTGAAGGCCATAACCACCGCAATCAAGGCGCACAACACCATGGCGATAACAAGCCAGTACCCGATCAAGATCGAGCGGCCCTGGGAGTGAATCGCTGTCTGAACCAATGCGATCGCCGAGTGGTGACCCCCTCGGCCCCGTCCACCGGGCCAGCTTCCGCGTGGGACGCGGCCGTGGACGGAGGCTGTGAGTGGATAACCACAGAGTTACGCATGGACATGAGCTAGGCCGGGGCTGGATGCGTAGCCGCCGCTCGCAAGGCCACGACGGCGGGGATGATCCGGTCGATGTCCACTCCAGTCTGGATATCGCGAGCTTCGAGATAGGAGACGAGCGTCTCGGTCGCGAGATTGCCCGGTGCACCTGGGGCGAATGGGCAACCACCGAGACCGCCGGCGGAGCTGTCAAAGATCCTGACACCGGCGCGGAGTCCAGCCTCGACATTCTCCAACGCCATCCCGCCGGTGTCGTGGAAGTGGAGTGCGAGTCGATCGACGGGCACAATCGTGAGCAGATCGTCCAGGAGCGCATCGACCTCAGTCGGCATGGCGGCGCCTACGGTGTCAGCGATGGCCAACTCGTTGCACCCAAGGTCAAAGAGGCGGTGCGCTACAGCCCTGACCGCGGTCGGGTGAACCGGACCGCTATAGGGGCAATGGAAGGCAACGGAGATGTAGCCACGAAGCCAAAGACCATCAGAGCGGGCTCGCTGCGCGATAGGCTCAAATCGCTCAAAGGTTTCATCGATCGATCCCCGCAGATTCGCCTGGCTGAATGCTTCGGTGGCCGACGCGAAGATGGCGATCGCATCGGCACCGGCGGCGAGGGCACGGTCGAGCCCCCGGATGTTTGGTACTAGTACCGGGTACCGGACCCCGCTTCGGCGCTTGACCCGGCGCAGCACCTCTTCGGCATCCGCGAGCTTGGGCACGGCGGAGGGGCTGACAAAGCTGGTGACCTCAACGACGGGAAGCCCGGCGTCCGCGAGCGCCTCCACGAATGCGACCTTCGCCTCTGTCGGCACCAGCGCTGGCTCGGTCTGCAACCCGTCACGAGGGCCAACTTCGACGACGGTCACCTGGCGAGGGAGACCCTCTTCAGTCGGTTCGGACATGACCATTCCTCCGCCACACGGACGTTCGACCGAAGAGTCCCTAGGACCACCTCCAGGTGGCGATGGGCCGACACCGTGGACCGCTAGGACTAGAAGTGTCGTGGAACGCTAGAAGGCTATCTGATTGGCAGACGGATCGGGAGGGGTCTAACAGATGGTCAGTACCTGTCATGACCGAAAGCATACGAGATTCGGGCTTCCCGTTGGGCGCGACGCGGGGACGGCAATGCACTCCCCGCTGGCGGAACGGCGACGGTCATTTCGATTCCCGGGGATGCCCACGCAGTTGCTTGCCTTGGAGGCCACTGACCGGCGGCACATTTTAAGATTCGAGGGTTTGATGTCGGTTCGATCGCGAGGATGCATCGGATCATGCTGTCCCCAGCGCGCCTCGCGATGGCGGGACAAGTCGCCGGTCCGGCGCCGGACCGGCGACTTGTCCTCGTGCCTCACCGTACGGCGCATCTCGGAGGACGCCGTCGGGTGGCAGAGCGGTTAGGGAGGAGGAGACCGAGACCGGACACGGATGCCGCGGAAGGGAGTCCTCGAGGTCTCCATTCCCTCATGCTTGCCGGGTCCATGGCAAGCGGCCGCGCGTCCGTGATCTCGTACGTACACGATAGAACGGACGTTCTTATTTGTCAAGGGGTGCGACAATTTGCACGTTGTGCCGCACGTAGGATGGCTGGTCGCTAAGTTCTAGGCGCTCCCTTCCAACGTAGGGAGTCCCTTGAGAGCGACAAGGGCCAGATCTTGACACCTTCCAAGGGCGCTGGTAGAGTGCCGCCAAAGTGAAGAGCGTGATCTGCGACGATCGGAACGAGTACGCGTTCACAGGCGCGGTCGAGCGAGCCGGGGTATGGTGTGAGCCCGGTGCTGCGCGGACGCCGAATGGCTCCGGGAGTTGTGCCCCGAACGTGCCGGCCCTGCCGGCCAAGTAGGCGGCGCCGGCGTCTCCGCCGTTATCGGGAGCGGCGTATCGGCACGGTGGAAGCTGGACCCGTACGCACGGAGTGGGGGGACCGGCACGGCCGGACCTCAACCAGGGTGGCACCGCGGATCGTGCTTGATGCACCTCCGTCCCTCGATTGGGACGGGGGTTTTTCGTTTTTCGGGTGTTTCACCGTTCAACGCTGCATTCGTGCCGCACGACGCCGGCATCGTATACGGAGATCGGTCATGGTTCACACCGCCACGCCTCGCCGTCGCACCAGCCGTCGGGGGGAGTTGACTCCCTCTCTAATGGAGGTGCAGCCGCTCGTGAATCGCGGGGATTCGAGCATTCACACCATACCCGTTTACCGGGAGATCATGGCGGATCTCGAGACTCCGGTCTCTGCTTACCTCAAGGTCTGCGGCCAAGGCCGGGGCTTCCTGCTTGAGAGCGTGGAAGGTGGCGAGCGCCTGGCGCGCTACTCCTTCATCGGTGCCGACCCGCTGATGGTCTTGACGCTGGCCGACGGTACCGCGACGATCGAGCGGAGGACGGGAACGCGCCGCGATCGATACAGCGATCCGCTCGTTGCCCTCGGTGATCTTCTCGCTCCCTATCAGGGTGCGACGCTGTCAGGGCTGCCGCGATTCGTCGGTGGGGCCGTGGGCTACCTTGGCTACGAGGCAGTCCGCTCCTTCGAGCCCCGCGTGGCTCCGGCGGCCGGGGCGGGGCTCGGTCTTCCGGACGGCCAGTTTCTGGTGGTGGACTCGCTGCTCGTCTTCGATCACCTCGCCCGCACGATCAAGGCGGTCAGTCACGTCCACCTCGACAGTGGCGAGCCCCTCGATGCGGCTTACGCGGCGGCGGCGGCACGGGTCGATGCCCTCGTCGCTCAGCTCCGCCGTCCGACCCCGCCACTTCCGATGGGGGCGACGCCAGTTGAGACTACTCCGGCCGAGCGCCAGCGGCCAAACACCACTCCGGAGCGCTACCACGCGATGGTGGAGCGAGCGAAGGAGTACATCGCAGCTGGGGACGTCATCCAGGTGGTCCTGTCTCAACGGGTCGATCTGCCAACGCCGGCTCATCCCTTCACCATCTACCGGGCGCTCCGAACGGTCAATCCTTCGCCCTACATGTTTTACCTGGAGTTTTTGGACCATCAGATCGTCGGTGCTTCTCCGGAACTGCTGGTTCGGTTAGAGGATCAGACAATCACCAACCACCCCATCGCAGGCACCCGTCCTCGCGGCCAGACGCCGGAGGCGGATGCTGCGCTCGCCGCTGAGTTGGCCGCCGACGAGAAGGAGCGGGCGGAGCACATCATGCTCGTGGATCTGGGCCGCAACGATGTGGGCCGGGTCGCCAAGCCAGGATCGGTGCGCGTGCCACAGTTGATGGAGGTCGAGAAGTACTCACACGTGATGCACCTTGTTAGCCATGTCGAGGGCGAGCTGGAGGACGAACTGAGCGGGCTTGATGCCCTTCGTTCCTGCTTCCCGGCCGGTACCGTCTCCGGGGCGCCCAAGGTGAGGGCGATGGAGATCATCGCCGAGTTGGAGACCGACCGGCGGGGCGCCTACTCTGGAGCTGTCGGCTACGTGGACTTCGCCGGTGGGATGGACACCGCGATCGCGCTCCGGACGCTGGTCGTCAAGGACGGCGTGGCGTCCATGCAGGCTGGTGGGGGGATCGTGGCTGACAGCACCCCTGAAGGGGAGTACGCCGAGAGCTACCACAAGATGCGCGCGCTTCTCCGTGCCATCGAGCTGGCAGAGGATCTTGAGGCGGCCGAGTACGACTTGGCCGAGGCAACCGATGGGCACCCGGGACGCGATGTCGCTAAAGGGGGTGAAAGGTGATCTTCCTGCTTGATAACTACGACTCATTCACCTTCAATCTTTACCAAGCGCTGCGTGAGCTGGGCGCTGAGGTCGAGGTCGCTCGCAACGATCAGATCACCGTGGAAGAGGTCGAGGCGATGGCGCCGCGCATTGAGCGGATCGTCGTCTCCCCGGGGCCATGCACACCTCGCGAGGCTGGCATCTCGGTGCCGCTGATCCAGCAGTTCGCTGGGCGCGTGCCCATCCTGGGCGTTTGCCTGGGCCACCAGGCGATTGGCGCTGCGTTCGGTGGTCGGATCGTGCGGGCGCCGTCGCTGATGCACGGCAAGACTTCCCCGATTCACCATGAGGACAACGGGGTCTTCGCCGGCCTGCCGAACCCTTTTCCGGCCACCCGCTACCATTCACTCCTGGTCGAGCGGGAGACGCTGCCGCCCGTCCTGGACGTCACTGCCGAGACGAGTGATGGTCTGATCATGGGTTTGCGGCACCGGGAGTTGGACATTGAGGGGGTGCAGTTCCATCCTGAGTCCATCCTGACCCTAGCCGGCAAGGATCTTCTGGCCAACTTTCTAGGAGTCGGACCGGGGGTAGGAATGAACGGGCGATCCCGAGAGCCGGAGCCCGCGACGATCGGTTCATGAGATCACGCTATTGATGTGGCAAAGCCGGTCCGCTTGGTAGTTGGTAGGGGCGACGTACGCGTCGCCCTCAGGGCCGGCCACGCTGGCGACGCGTGCCTCGCCCCGACTAAGCAGGGATTGTGGCGATTGAGGCGGGACGGACCACTAGGGGTGTTCATCGGACCCGAGAGGAGGGGCTCGTGGCGGATCCAGTGACCGCGGTCAACATCCGCGAGACGATCCAGGCCATTGTCGAGGGGCGAGAGCTGACCATGGCCGAGGCCACCTCGACCATGGATGCGATCATGACCGGTCAGGTTACCGGAGCTCAGATTGGCGCTCTGGTGACGGGCCTGAGGATGCGGGGCGAGACCGAGCAGGAAATCGCGGGATTTGCGACCGCGATGCGACGTCACGCCCTTCGGGTGGAGATCGCGGACGATGGTCGGCCGCTCGACGACACGTGCGGCACGGGCGGCGATGCCTCCAATACCTTCAATATCTCGACGACGGCCTCCTTCGCCATTGCGGCGGCAGGCGTGCGGGTCGCCAAGCACGGTAACCGGGCTGTGACTAGCAAGTGCGGCTCCGCTGACCTGCTGGAGGGCCTGGGCATCGCGATCGAGCTCACGCCAGAGCAGGTGGCGCGCTGCGTGGAGGAGGTCGGGATTGGTTTCATGTACGCCCCGGCCTTCCACCCGGCAATGAGGTTCGTCGGGCCGACGCGGCGGGAGATCGGCATCCGCACGATCTTTAATGTGCTCGGGCCGCTCACCAACCCGGCCGGTGCGCTTCATCAGTTGATTGGTGTCGGTCACGCTGGCATTGCCGGCAAGCTGGCTCGCGTGCTGGGAATGCTCGGAAGTCAGCACGCAGTCCTGGTCCACGCTGAAGAAGGGTTGGACGAGATCGGCATTGGCGGTCCCTCGGTCATCACCGAGTTTGACGCCCGCGATGGCGAGATTCGCACGTACGAGGTTGATCCAGAGGCATTTGGGCTTGAGCGCGGTACCACGGAACAGCTTCGTGGTGGCGGCGTGGAGGAGAATGCGGCCATTACCAGGGAGGTCCTGTCTGGCGTTGCCGGTCCACGTCGCTCGGTGACCCTCCTCAACGCCGGGGCGGGAATCTACGCTGCGAATGCCGCCGATTCCTTTGCGGAAGGCATCCGGCTTGCCGCCGAGGCAATCGATTCCGGCCGTGCCCTGGCTACGATGGAGGCCTTAGCTGTCTTCTCGTCCAGTCTGGCGGCTGAATCGAGCGCGGAGATCCCGCAGCCGGTCACCGTCTGATGGGCGGCTACACGGCAACGGGAACGATCCTGGATCGGATTCTGGCGCGGACGGCGACCGATGTCGCGGTGAGGAAGCGAGGGGTCCCTGAGTCCGAGCTTCAGCGCCGAGTTGATCAGCAACGGCCACCGGTCGGATTGCGCGCGGCGCTAGCGGGTCCAGAGATGGCCGTGATCGCGGAGATCAAACGTGCCTCCCCCTCGCGCGGCGTCTTCCCAGTCGAGGTCGATCCGCCGGCGATTGCCGAGGCCTACCTTGAGGGCGGGGCCGCTGCACTCTCTGTCCTTACTGATGAGCCGTTCTTTCACGGCTCGCTCGACGATCTCGAAAAGGTTGCCGAGGTCGCCCACGGACGGCCGACGCCCGCGCCGGTCCTTCGCAAGGACTTCGTGCTGGACGAGTATCAAATCCTGGAAGCGCGGGCATTTGGCGCTGATGCCGTGCTCCTGATCGTGGCGGCTCTGGATGACACCGCGTTGCACTCGTTGCTGGTTGCCGCTCGGGAGCAGCGTCTCGACGCGCTTGTCGAGGTGCACGACGCGGCGGAGATGGAGCGGGCCGTTGCGGCTGGAGCGACCTTGATCGGTATCAACAATCGCGACCTTCGGACGTTTGAGGTAGATCTGGCGGTGACTGAGGCGCTTGCGCCCGGTGCACCCGAGGGCGCAATCATCGTCGGCGAGAGCGGAATCTTTTCCCACCAGGACTTGCTCCGCCTGCACCAGTGCGGTGTCCACGCCGTGCTGGTCGGCGAATCGTTAGTCGTCGCACCCGATCGCGCGGCCGCGGTCCGAGGGCTTCTTGCCAGGGGCGAGGGATGATCCGTCCGAGTGCAATCGCTCCTGGGAGCGTCAAGATTTGCGGCTTGCGGGAGCCCATTCACGCCCAGGCGGCGGTCGGTGCGGGAGCGACTCTGCTGGGCTTTATCTTCGCTCCAGCACGCCGCCGGGTCGATGCGGCGACGGCGCGTGCCGCCATCGACGCGGCGCGGGCGGAGGTGGGTGCGAGGGCGGTGCTGGCCGTAGGCGTCTTCGTCGATGCGGGTCCTGACGAGATGAACGCGACAGCGGAGGCGGCAGGGCTGGATCTTCTCCAACTGCACGGTGATGAGCCTCCGGAGTTGCTCGCGGAGTTGGGGCGTCCGGTCATCAAGGTGCTTCGAATCCCGGCGGGAACAGATGCTGCCCACGTCGAATCCATCATTGCCTCCTATGAGAGGGCGGACTCGCCGCCTGTGGCCTATCTCCTCGAAGGCTTCGACCCGGCGGCACACGGCGGTACAGGGGTGAAGGCTGACTGGCATCTCGCTGCTGACCTCGCTCGCCGGTGGCCGCTCATGCTCGCAGGCGGGCTTACCCCGGAGAACGTCGGCTCGGCCATTCGAGGCGCTGCACCATGGGCCGTGGACGTGAGCAGCGGTGTGGAGAGCGATGGGGTCAAGGACCCGGCACGCATGAGCGCATTCATCACCGCTGCACGCGCCGCATTTTCGGAGGCCAGAGCTTCGTTGCCCTAGAATTGCGCAACTGGACGAGAAGCAGAGGCGGGCGATCCAGAGGGAGACCCACTCCTCTGGTTCAAGAGGCTGGTGCATTGGCGCTTCGGCGAAGGCATTGGCGGCTTCCTGCCGCTTAGAAAGCCTGAGAGTCTGAGATTGTTCTTTCCCTGGCACCCTCTGCTACTCGGTACACTCCATGTGCGCGCACCATGAAGCCGAAATCGACGAGATCGCGCCGCAGGGTGGCCACGTCTTCGTGAGCGACGCGCAAAATGGCGTTGACCTCCTTCTCAGGGTACTCCCGTCCCGGATCGAACTGCCGGAGCAGGTGGCGGAGGACGATCAGCAGCTTGTTGCGGCGGGCCGGAATCTGCTTGAGGCGGGGGCCGACGAAGAAGTCATGGATGACCTTCTCCTCGCTGCTGGCCTTCGATCCCTCGGATGGTTGCTCCCGGTTCCCTACCGTACCTCTGGCTAAGCCCGCCAGCAGCGCATGGGCATCCTCATCAAGGAGTCTCAGGGCCGCCTCGTCGAGGGCAAAGGTTGGATCGGACGCGGTTCGATCCACATTGACAATCCCGGTTGCGACCAGCGTGCCGAGATGAGATCCCAATGCGTGATTAGAAAAGCCCGTACGGTGGGCTAGGTGACCCAATGTCGCTGGTGCTTCGGCCAAGTGACCGAGCAACCGGAGCGCCGATGGATGCGCAAGGACGCTCATTGCTCGCGCGAGCGTCGCCGCTTTCTCCCCGTCTATCATGCTCATAACCAATCCCCGAGTTCGAGAGCCTAAACGTCCGTGGGGACATTGTCCCAATCGGTCCCGAAGCCGCAGAGCCAGTTCAAGGCATGGTGACGTTCTGCGGCAATGGCGGCCGCCATGCCGAGAGCCTCCTCGTCGAGGTCGCGGTACGGTCGCCCATCCGCTGTGAAGTCGCCCCCCGCAACATCGACGATGAGGCCGGCGCGTGCAGCTTCACCCGCGACCTCGCGGATCACCGTCCTGAGCCGCTGCGCCTCCTTACCGCCGGCCTCGAGCAACAGATCCACCATAGTCGCCCGCCAGTGCCAGAGTTCCGCTCGCTCGCGCTCCGCGGCGATCTCTTCCTCCGGGCGGAGGCG
>JAUJMG010000005.1:0-4214 GCA_030446955.1 Thermomicrobiales bacterium | reverse complement strand
TGGCAGACCGCCGCGAGGACGATGACCCGCGCGGCTACCTCCGCCGGTGTCCGCAGGTTGATCTCAACGTCCAACTCTGGATCCAGGTCAAGGTCCTCGTCGTCCGTCATCCGTCGTCCGCTCCCCGCGGCGTCGAAGCCCCTAGACGTTGAAGAGGAAGTTGATGATGTCTCCGTCCTGAACCACGTAGGTCTTGCCCTCTCGGCGGAATGTTCCTGCCTTCTTTGCCTCGTTCATGCCCCCGACGGTGATCAAATCGTCATAACCGACGATCTCGGCACGGATGAACCCACGTTGGATATCCGAGTGGATCTCGCCTGCCGCTTCAAGGGCGGTTGCGCCGCGACGGATGGTCCAGGCCCGACACTCGTCGGGCCCGACGGTGAAGAACGGAATCAGCCCGAGCAGGTCGAGCGAGAGGCGGATGACCCGATCCAGGCCAGATTCAGTGATACTGAGGTCGGCCATGAAAGCGGCAGCGTCCGCTGTGTCCAAGCGGCCGATTTCCATCTCGATCTGGCCAGCCAGGGCGTCCACTGCCACCCCAGGTCGCGCAAATCGCTCCCGCGCTTCCAGCACGATCCGGTCGCCCGCTTCGCCGATCTGATCCTCACCCAGATTGAGCAAAATCAAGAGTGGCTTGGATGTAAGAAACCCGAACCCTCGCAGGATTTTTGCATCGTCTGGATCCAGGTCTTGAACGACTTCACGCAGTGGGGTGTCGGATTCAAGGGCGGCCTTGAGGCCAGTCATCACGACTTGCTCGCGTTCCGTTGCGTCCCGCTCCTGGCCGCGGAGCTTCGGAAGCTGGGAAGCGATCCGCTGGAGCCGCTTGTCAACAAGGGCGAGGTCGCTGAAGAGTAGTTCTAGGTTAAGCGTCTCGATATCCCTGAGCGGGTCGATCGTCTCCTCAGCGTGAGCGACGTTGGGATCTTCAAAGGCCCGGACGACGTGGAGCAAGGCGTCCGCCTGGGCCAGATGGCCGAGGAGTTGTCCGCTCATGCCCTTCTCGGCGATCCCCTTGGCGATGCCAGCTACGTCCAGGTACTGGACATCTGCAGGTACCTTGCGCTGTGGTTGGAACATTTCCGTAAGACGGTCGAGACGTGGGTCGGGCACCTTAACGGTTGCGAGATTCGGTTCATCGGCGCCGGCACCAAAGGTGCCCGTCTCAGCCTCGGCACGGGTGAGGGCATTGAAAACCGTGGTCTTGCCCGAGCTGGGCAGGCCAATGATCACGAGTTGCGTGGCCAAGAGTGTGTCCTATGGATAAACCGGAGCAATCGGGGTCGAGCCCGTGTCGCGCCGAGGGATCGGAAAGCAAACCGGGGCATTATGGCCCACCCTCTTGGCCAAGTGCCATCGCGCTCCGTCGCCCGTGTCCTGCCATATCAGCGCCGTTGCTGTGAAAATCGACCACCTTGGCCCTACGCTGGGCGCCGGCGACCCGTGTACCCGCTCTTCGGGATCTTGTTCAAATAGCCCAAGGCGTTTGCGGCATGAAGGAAGAGCAGATGGGCGAGCAGGATGGGCTTCGGGGAAGGGTCAACCGCCTGATGCCCGGCCGCTTCTGGGAAGTGTCCGTCGACGTCCGCAAGGGAAAGACCCAGGTCGTAGTACCCCTCAGCAGGTTCAGTTCCACCTGCCGCAGCCCGCGCGGTGGCTAGCCAGAACAACTCCGCCGGTTGCAGGCCTGTGAGGTGGACGGGAGATCCGTCCTCTCCGTGGTCGAACTCGGGTCCCCGATCGTGAAGTCCAACGGCGCGCTCTGCCAGATCCACGAGCCCTGCTTGCGCCATTCCCAAATCGTTCGAGCAAGGCCAGGCGAGAGCTAAATGGGCTTCGACCAGCCGGTCTCGCTCGTCCTGGGAGGTCATGCCGGCTGGCTTGGAGAGCGTCCCAACCGCCTCGTCACGTCGTTGGCGCAAGCCATCGGCGACCCTTGACCATTCGGCGATCTCGAGTGCAGTGCTGGCTGCACGAAGTCCAAGCTCAGCGGCGGCAAGTTCGGCCGCGCGACAGACGCCGTCCGCCGACGGGTGATCGCGGAAGGTGTCGCCGTCCCAGCGGACGGCAAGGGCAGAGGCGATGCCCCGGGTCACCTCCTGAGCGATGTCATTCCGAGCGCGTTGTGGGCGGACGTTGACCGCCCAGAGCAGGAGCCCGCTGCCGATCACGTCGTGAGCGGCATCAAGGACCGGGCCGTGAACGGCATAGGCTCGCCGCAGGAGCCCGTCGTCGGCAAACCCCGCTGCTCGATCCCGGATCCAGCGGAGGAGGGGGGCACGAAGGTCACGGCCGAGCGAATCCATCGCGCTGATGGCGAAGGAGATGAGCATCCCTGGGCGGCAACGAAAGGCATCTCGCGCCCCTGGCGGGTAGAACGGGAGGTGGGTCGGGGCCTCGATGAGCGCCCCATTCGGGAGCAGGCACTCGTCAAAGAGCCGGGTCGTGGTACCAACCAAGGCGACGAGGTCGCCCTGGCGGGAGCCTGTTTCGCCTCCGCCTGGTGGACGGGACGTGACCCGTGCGGTCTCGATCGCCTCGGTGTCGTCCGGCTGCAAGTCCTGGCTCACGCGGAACCCACCTCCTGTTCGCCTCGCTGATTGAGGGAGGACGCTACCGGGGGAAAGGATCGATCCTCCGGGCTGAAGCAACCTTCGCACGTTCGCATCGCAGGATCTTGGCCGGGCGCATCCAGTGCCTGCTGCTGGAGGGCATGGCGGTGGTTACCACAGTCAGCCCAACCGCCGCCCTTTGTTCATCCTGATCGGGGCGTGGGGAGGCGCTAGAGAGGCGCGACATGTGTCTCGACGACAGCCGGCGCGAGCAGAACTTTGAAGTGGGCCGACAACCGGTGGTCAGTCGAGACAGACCAGGGCAGCGGGGCGTCGATGAGCCCTGGTTGCCCTTTGGGGTCGATGGCGAGCAAGAACTGGTCGCCTCGGCCGAGCGGGAGCGTGCGCGGCGTAGGCACCTCATGGTCGTTCTCAACTTCATCGGTGGTGGGTATGGGGATTGGGCAGGATGAGTGCGGTGTGTGGGACGCGTGGTTATGGCGATGGTTCCGGCTGCGACCCTCCCCAAGTCCGGAGATGTGATGACGCCCGTAACCTCTACCGGCCGCGCCGGCGAGGGTCGAGTGCGTCCCGTAGACCGTCGCCGAAGAAGTTGAGCGCCATCACTACGCTCATGATCGCGAGACCCGGGACGGCCGCGTACCACCAATACTGAGTGCCCTTGTCAGCGCCGGCCTTGATCATCGCGCCCCACTCAGGATTGGGGGGGACGGCTCCAAGCCCGATGAAGCTCAGGCCAGCGGTCAGGACGATCGCGGCACCGACATCCAACGTCGCCTTGACGATGATCGGCGCGTCGGTGCTGGGGAGGATGTGACGCAACAGCACCCGTCCACGAGAAGCGCCGATTGCCTCGGCTGCCGTGACGTACTCGTTTGCCCGGATCGCGAGGACCTGACCTCGCATCACCCGGGCGTATTCGGGCCAGAGCACGAGCGCGACCGCGATCAGGGCGTTGAATAAACGCTGCTCCTTGAACGGTGAGGCGGCGGTGATCGACATGGCGAGAATGATCGATGGGAATGACAGCACGGCGTCGGCGACGCGCATAATCACGTTGTCCAGCCAGCCCCCGATGTAGCCGGCGACGGCGCCGACGAGGCAGCCGAAGGTGCCGGTGACGAGGATGACGACGATGCCGGCCGGCAGTGAGATGCGAGCGCCGTAGATGACTCGGCTGACCATGTCGCGGCCAAGGTCATCGGTGCCGAAGATGTGCCCCGAGCCTGGTGGCTGGAGGCGGTTGGCGATGTCCTGGTGGTTCGGATCCTGGATTGGGAGGATGGGCGCTAGAAGCGCGAGGATCAGCCATGCGCAGATGATCGCAAAGCCAGACATCGCGACCGGCTGCCGGCGAAGCGTGCGGAAGGCGTCGCCCAGCGGAGTGCGGCGCTTGTGGAGCACCGCCCCGGATCCAAGCAAGACAGAGTGCTGTTGGACCGTGGTGCTAGCCATGCAACCACCTGATCCTCGCCAATGTCGTCATGAAATCCGAATTCTCGGATCCAGGATGCCGTAGATCACGTCCACGAGCAGGTTGAAGAGCACGTAGGTGACGGCGATCACGAGGGTTACCCCAAGGAGACCCGGGTAGTCCAGTTTGATCGCGGTCTTGACGGCATATTGTCCCATGCC
>JAUJMG010000419.1 GCA_030446955.1 Thermomicrobiales bacterium | reverse complement strand
ACGCCGCAGGCCTTCCTCGTGGCCTCCGGGCCGGGGACAATCGCGCCGGCACGGAACCGCTCGCCCGGGTTCGACGGGCTCCTGCTTCGCTGCTGCCCGGCCCATATCCACCAGGTTGGAGCCGGTGTCTCCCGCTTGAGGGGTTTCCACCACTGGTTCACGTCGTGTTGCACCTTCCCGTCTCGCTTGCCGAACCCGGGCCGTCTGGCGGTGCCGACCCGTCACGGCGTTGTCGAGGCTGCTTTCCACCCAGCCCTGCGTCTCCAGGGTCAGGCTGCCTCCAGCTTCAGCGGCCTGCTGCGACAAGCCGCAGGTCAGTCCTTGCACCCCACCCGGTCATGCGGCGCCTCGTGGCGCACGGAGCCGTCCAAGAACAGGTAGTCGAGCTCGATGTCGGGCAGGTCCCGGGAGCGGAAGGCCTCGAACTCGTCTCGCAGACGAGCACCGATCGGGCTGGCAATCCACTTGGACAGCGCCGCCTCGGGTCCGAGCGCCTCGGCCAGGAGGGCCTCGACGTCACGGTCGGACAGGCCCCGCACCCACGCCGAGATCACCAGCGCCTCGAGCGGCTCGGAGCGCACGACACCCTTGCCCAGCAGGCTCGAGGCGAACCGCTCGGTTGTGTTGCGCAGCTTCGGGCGCTTGAGCTCGACCGGACCGGCAGTCGTCTTGATCGTCAGCTGGCCGTAGCCGTTGCGCTGGCCGGCCGTCGCCTTCGAACCGGGAGTTCCAACTCCGGCCGAGCCAGCCGGTCACCTCGTCCTCGAGGACCTCTTGCAGGACGAGCCGGGCCGACAGGCGCATCACCTCCTCGAGCACCTCGGCAATGTCCCGGCCGGAGCCGAACAGCTCGTCGATCTCGGCGCGGATGCGGTCAGGGCGATACTTGTCGTGGCACGGGCGTAGGTCTCCTTCGTGGGTTGGTAGCTCTTGAAGGAACCTACGCCATCGCCGCTTTTACAGCGGCGTTGGGACGGCACCACCTGGCCCTTGACAACAAGAAGGCCGGTATGGCCCACTTTACCGCGATGCGTTGTTCCTCCCGGTGAGGACCCGGGCAACGCCAGGCCGGGAGGATGCAAAGATGGAACGACGTGGCGATGCTAGAGCGCGCCGTGCTCGCGGTTCCGAACGCCGGACTCGAGTCTTGTCAACCGTGATCGCCGTCGCTTTGGCAGCAGGTTCTTTCGCATTGGCGTCGTCTTGGACTGCTGAAATCGACGGTGACCTTGCTGGCCGGTCCTCAGACCCCACCCCCGCCCCCGCCCCCGCACCGGCCCGCTCGGGGGTTGCTCACGGCTCGGGGGCAGCGCTACCGGAAGCCGGACGGTCGGCGGCTATGGCAGGCACAGCGGCCGCAGCGACGATCCCGGAAGTGGGCATGGTCTGCGCGCCGCGACAAACAGACGTGAACCACGCTGACGCCGGTGCCATCGCAGGCGCCTTTGGACTGTCGCGCCCGGTCGCGGATCGGGTCGTGACCTCCCGACCCTACCTACGACCCCATGACCTAGTCGTTGTCCCAGGTGTAGGTGAGCCAAAGGCAGCGGCGATTGCCTCCTCGGGCCGGGCATGCGCGACTCCGCCAAGCATCCCACCCCCGTCTGCAGAGGCCTGCAAGGACGACCGTCCCGACCTGCAGTCCGCGACAGTGAACGAACTCGTTGACCGCCTTCGACTCTCCCGGCCAGTCGCGGAGCGTCTCGTTTCCGCTCGGCCGTTCGCCTCGATCAGCCACGTCACACCTGAACGTGTCGCAGGTCTGGGACGAGGTCGGAACGAAGAGCTGCGCTCTGTTGCCTGCCTCACGCCGGCTCCGGTCCGAACGGAGACCGCCAGCTTCCGTTGGGCGTATGCCTCCCAGAAGACGACCATCACCCGACACTTGGCCGCCCTCGAGACACGCCGTGACGTCCTAGACGTCCCTGGTGCGTGGCTATCGATCACAGACTCAGCCTCCCCGACGCCAATGAACGGTCCGACGTCGGACTTCCACATATGGGGACCGTGGGCGGACGGCACCGACACCGTCGGAGTTACGATGCCCATCGATCCCGACCTCAGTGATGTCGCCGGTTCGGAGCTCGCCCCCGTCCTCATCCATGAGGTCCCCGGTGATCTTGAGCTATTTGGAGGCCCGAGCACCACGGTGAACGCGTCCACAGTGTCCGCTCAGCTTTCTAGCCTGTCGAACGTCACGTCGTACCTGCTGCCCCTTCGGTACTTCACGGTCCCAGACCCCGCCGGCTTGCGCGCGTCCACCCTCCTAGAGGAACTCGCTCGGGGCTTCACTGGCACCCGTGCTGATCAGCCGAGTTGCGCCCAAAGCCTCGACCCAGCCCGGGCTGACACCACCGGCAGTTTTATCGATCGAGACGTCCTGCTGGGCCGTGTCCCCACGCGCTGGTGCGCAGGAATCGCTGGCGCGAATGCGCGATGGACATTCGCGAACGACACTGGGACGGTGTTGAGCTTCAACGCACAGCATGTTGCCCATGTGGTAGACACCGGTCCCAGCGGCGATGCGCTCACTGACATCGCCTTCGAGGTCTTGAACGGCACACACGGCCCACCCGAGCAGACTGCCCGTGCACGTGTTGACATACCGCCTGGTGGATCTGTCAGCATCGACGTCAAGCCCGGCACGGTTGACGATGAGGTACTCGTCGCTTCGAACGAATACCTCGCCTTAAACGCCTTCCTGCTGCGCTCGATCGGCCAATTCATTCCCAGCAGTAAGGCTGCGGACGTATGGGCGGTGCTAAACGATTGCGGGTGGGCGCAAATCGCCAGCGGGCAGTCGCTGTTCACCACGCTAAACTGTGCGCGCGATTTATTGCTAGCAGGCGGCAACGAGGCGTTTAAAAAGGCTGTAGAGTTCACTTTGACCATCATCAGCGGTGGTGTCACGTTCGAGGACGCACTATTGGTGGACCTGTCCGCACCATACGATGTCCTGCTCACGTGGCTTTCGGTCCCATCGACGGTGCCACCCGGTCAGGGCAGCGACGGTTCGATCAGCGGCGGTTCGGGCGGGTCCTCCAGCCGAGCAGGGCGGATGATCCTGAAGCGGAGGAACTCCGTCGAGTCCTTTGTCCTCCGCGAGGACGGTACCGCCCGGCCGATCCCTGACGGTGGTACCTATTTGTGCAATGCATTCGTGATGCCGGTCCGCTACGGCGTCGATGATGCCGAATTTGCTGCGGCCGCCCCCGGAGGGGTTTCCGGGTCCGCAACCTGCTCCGACGAGCCAGCTCGGTCGCTGTCGCCAGCATCGACTCGCAACCACATCTTGCGACTGGCGTCCGGAGAGGCGTGGCTTGTGGACACAGTAGGAAATCGGACCCGGATCCTTGGCGGAACGGAAGGGTTCGACTGTTTTGCCGAGCGGTTCCTGGTATGGGACTTTGTCACGCAGGACGAGCTTCGCCGCTTTCCAATTCAGCCCGGCGACGTTGGTACCTTCTGCGGGGGCTAGAACAATCAGAAACCGGCATGGCCCTCCGGTAGCCCCACGGGGGGGTGGCAGGCTGACCGTGAGCAAATATTTGACCGCAGTCTGTACGTCACGGCGGGCCGGCAGCTCACATGGCCCTTCGGTACCTTTCGCAGAGGCGCGGGCCACTCTGTCGTGGGCCCGACCGAAGCTCCTGCGCCCAACGCGATTCTCAACGCGATAGTCCCGGTAAAGGGGTGGAAGCGAGGACACTCGGTGGATAGCCAGCCGGACAAAAGCGCAGGTTAGAGCCTGTCGCACGGTCCCGGTGACGGCGGAGTCTCGCGAGGCGCCTGGAGGGACGTCGCACCCGAAGAACGTCGTAGTGGCACCCGGCGGCGCGCTCCTCAAGGAAATCGTCAGTGGCCCCGAGCTCACGGCTAACGCTCTGAGGAACTGGTGCCGCTTCGGCGGCGCCGGCACCAGCTACATCGATCCGGGCTCGCCCTGGCAGAACCCCTGGGTCGAGTCCTACGGCAGCCGCATGCGCGACGAGCTGCTGGCCATCGAGCAGTTCGACACGATGCTGGAGGCCCAGGTCCTCGTCGCCGACTGGCGAG
>JAUJMG010000418.1 GCA_030446955.1 Thermomicrobiales bacterium | reverse complement strand
GTCAATTTCATCGAGCCGGATCGGTGGGCAATCTTTCTGCTCATCGGCGCGATCATCCTGGGGAAGTGGAAGGCGTTCCTGAGGGACTGGGTGCCGTTCGTCTTCCTGCTGTTCGGCTTCGAGTTTCTCCGCGGCATCGCCGGCGACCGGGTTGCGACGGGCGAACTGAGCCGGGAGCAACACAGTGGTGTCCACGTCCAATCACTGATCGACGCGGACCGGGCGCTCTTTGGTGGAGAGATCCCGGCGACCTGGCTCCAGGACAAGCTCTACGTGGCCGGCACGGCGCACTGGTACGATCTGCTCGCCGTGCTGGTGTACGGGCTCCACTTCGTCTTTCCGCTCGTCTTCGCGTTCATGCTCTGGATTGGCCGCAAGGACCGGTTCTGGCAGTTCACGATCGGGTTGCTGGTCATGAGCTATCTCGGGTTCGCCGGCTTTCTGCTTTATCCCGCGGCTCCACCCTGGCTCGCACAGCAATGGGGATACATCCAGGACCTCCACAACCCGTTCGACCAGGCATTCAAGGTGCTCGCTCCCCGGCGTTACGACAACTTCGACACGATGACGCTCTGGACCCTCCGGAGCCCGAATCCCGTGGCTGCGATGCCGTCCTTGCACGCGGCCTACCCTTGGTTCGTCCTCCTGTTCGCGCTCAAGTTCTATGGTTGGCGGGGGAGCATCTTTCTCGTCTACAACGCGATGGTCTGGTTCAGCGTCGTCTACCTGGGGCACCACTGGGTGATCGACATCCTGGCGGGTATGGTTTTGGCGACGGTCTGCTTCCTGGCGATCCAGGTTGTCTGGCCGCGCCTGGAGCGCCGCATCGTCAATCCCGCCTCGAAACCAGTCCGGCGGTTGGCCACGTAACGGAGCCCGCTGCCGCACCACCATTGGCGCTCGTCCTCAGTTCGATCTCCCAGAGTTCCACCACGACCTTGTCCACCCTGGAGGCCGGCAGGAGATCAGCCGGCAGACCGCACTGCACTTGCAGCCTCGGGTGCGCGTCCTCATCAATTGACGTCCAGGCGAAACCGCCTCAATCTCTGGTTCCCCAGGAGGGCAGGCCCGGCGGGGTCTCTGGGCGGTAGTCTGCGAGGTAGCTCGACCTCCAGGCCCCCCGGCGTGATAACCCCGCCGGTTGCGTTGATCCCGATGGTGACGATCCGAATGGCCGATCAGCGTGCGACCACACGCCAGGAGATGCCAGTCATGTCCAACGCAGAGACGCTCCGGCTCCGGACGGATACCGCCGAGGTGAACGGTGCCCGGATCGCCTACGACATCGTCGGCAACGGCCATCCAGTCGTTCTTCTCCACGCCGGCATCGGAGACCGCCGGATGTGGGATGACCAGATCGCGGCCTTCGCGGAGCGGTTCACCGTGATTCGCTACGACGCCCGCGGCTTCGGCGACACAATCAAGCCGCCCACCCCCTTCTCTCCCCACGCCGATCTGATCAGCCTGCTCGACCATCTCGGGATTGCCCAAGCGCACCTCGTCGGCGTCTCCCTAGGCAGCCACACGGCGATTGACACCGCAGTCGCCGCGCCGGGGCGCGTCTCGGCCCTGGTCGCGGTGGGGGCACGGACGGGAGTACCCCCGACCGAGGTGCTGCGCCGCGGCTGGGAGCAGGTGGACGAGCTCTACGAGGCTGGGGACGTGGCGGGCGCCGTTGAGCTGGAGCTGAGGATGTGGGTCGACGGTCCCAATCGCGGTCCGGACGCGGTCGATCCAGCGGTCCGGGAGAAGGTGCGCGACATGAACGCGGCGCTCTTCGCCCGCGACGACACGGAGGGCGAAGAAATTCGGCTGGAGCCACCTGCTGCCGGCCGCCTCGGTGAACTCCGCGTCCCCACCCTGGTCGTCGTCGGCGACCAGGATGTCCCCGACGTGCTGGCCGCCGCCAATGTCCTGACCTCCGGCATCCCCGGCGCCCGCAAGGCGGTCATCCCGGACGCTGCCCACGTCCCGAACATGGAGCGCCCCAAGGTCTTCAACCGGCTCGTGCTGGAGTTCTTGATGGGGATCCAGGAAACGTAGGTGGGACACGTCCGCGATCCCTACGGCCATGATTGCCGCCTCCCTCAGGCCCGGTGGCGTCAGGAGGAGCGATCGGGAAGAGCCATACTATAGTGTCCGACAGAGGTGCTCCCTTCGACCGCGCCGAGTTCTTTTCTCAGAGCGCACGGACCGAGCAAGGACAATCGCCTGACGATGGATGCAGCGACGGCGCGGCGGGAAAAGGATCGCGTTACCCTCGTCTCCGTTGCCGCCGCCGTGGGACTGGTCGGCTTGAAGCTGTCGGCGGGACTGCTGACCGGCAGTCTCGGTCTGCTCTCCGAAGCCGCTCACTCGGCCCTCGATTTGGTTGCCTCGATTATCACCTTCTTCTCCGTGCGGATCGCCGGCCGTCTGGCAGACGCGAATCATCCCTATGGTCATGGACGGGTGGAGAACTTGGCGGCGGTCGTTCAGGGCCTGCTGCTCCTCACCACAGCCGGCGCCATCGTCTACGAGGCTGCCCGGCGTCTCTTCGTCACTCACGTTCCGGTGGAAACCTCTGTCTGGGCCTTCGTGGTCATGGGAATCAGTATCGTCGTCGACTTCTGGCGCTCCCGGATGCTGACTCGCGCCGCGCAGCGCCACCACAGCCGGGCGATGGAGGCCGACGCCCTCAACTTCCGCGCCGATATGTTCAGCTCAGCCGTGGTGATCGTGGGGTTGGCGCTGACGGCGTACGGCGACCGCTCCGGGCAGAGTGAGACCTTTGCCCGGGCCGACGCGGCGGCGGCAATCGTCGTGGCACTGGTTATCGTGCTGATGAGCGGTCGCCTGGCGGCCCAGGGGATCGGCATCCTACTCGACCAAGCGCCGCCGCGGCTGCGCGGACGGTTGTGGGAGGCGGCTGAAGCGGTGCCGGGCGTGCTCGCAGTCGAGGCAGTGCGCTTGCGCGAGTCAGGTGACCGCCTCTTCGCCGACGTGACCGTCGCTGTGCCGCGCACCACGAGTCTGGCGGAGGCTCACGCGAGTTCGGAGCGGGTCGAGGAGGCTCTGCGTGCGGTCGAGCCGCGGCTGGAGGCAGTTGTCCACGTCGAGCCCGTTCCCTCCCGTGCCGAGACCGCGGCGGATCGGGTACGCGCCGTCGCGCTCGGCTTCAACGCCCGCACGCACGACGAGCGGGTCCACCAAGTCGGGGACTACCTGGAGGCGTCCCTTCACCTGGAGGTGGCACCCGATCTGCCGCTCCAGGAAGCGCACGATCAGGCGCGGCGGCTTGGGACGGCCCTGCGGGACGACAACCCCGATCTGCGACGGGTGAACACCCACATTGAGGTGGAGGCCCCGAAAGCAACCCTCCGCCGCGAGGTGACCGAGGCGGAAGCCGACCTGGTCGGCACCGTACGGACGATCGCGGCGGAGGCAGGCCGTGGCGCCCAGTGCCACGAAATCCGTCTCTACCGGTTCGACGAACCCGGCCTGGAGGCGGCGCTCCACTGTGACTTCCCCCCCAGCCTGCCAATGGTTGAGGTCCACCAGCGGACGGAGCTGATCGAACAAGCGCTGCGGAAGCGCTTTCCGGAGCTTGGCCATCTGGTGATCCACGCTGAGCCCGCGGAGGAGGGGAACGTCTCTCCGCCTCCGGTCAGCACTCCCAACGATCCGCGCCCGGTCTGACTCCTGCGGCGGTCCTCCGTTCCCTGGCACCGGAATCACAATCGCGCCCGCCCGGACCTCGGGGCGCGCTTTGGCGACGACCCGACCTGGGTGAGCTTGCGGCAAGGGGTGCCTCCCACCCGCCGGTGATCTCCGTCGCGGTGAAGCCGCTGGTCAGCAGCACTGAGCTCAGATCGACCGGGGCGTAGAGGTCAAAGGCGGCGCCCCCCGTCCGCCCTCCTCCCGGCCCCGGGTGCCGCGCGAAGGAGTTCTCCTTGTCGGTCTGCTCCGCCGTGGCATGCCCGGCGCTGAGGCTCAACGCCAGGGCCAGTCCGCTCACCACCCCCAGCTTGCCCGCCATCGTCGCGATCTGGGTCGTCATGGCCACCTCCTGGTCCGC
>JAUJMG010000079.1 GCA_030446955.1 Thermomicrobiales bacterium | reverse complement strand
CCTCCGCTTCCTCGTCACGACCCCTGAGGCGGCCAACCGTGCCGGCCGCTACCAGCGAGTACACCGGCGACGCCCGGTCCACCGAGGCCTTCCTGGACCGGGTCGAGCGGGTGGTCACTCTGCTCGAGTTGCCATGGGACGACCATGTCGACACCCTCGCGGCGCGGCTCAGCCCTCCTGGCGGAGCGCAGGGAGGCCGTACGCATCACCCTCGACGGAGAGGAGCACGCGGCGTACCTGCGGCTGAGCGAGCGCGTCCTTGCCGCGTGGCACCGCGGGGATCCGCTCGAGCGCTTTATCTACCGCGGGTGACCTGAGCAACAAGACCGCCCGCACGAGCGACCCAACCGAGGGCGCAAAACGCCGACGGCTCGCCGATTTTAAGCGTAGATCCCGGTCGACTTCCCCGCCGGAACAGCCGCTGACAGACCTGCGAGGCCCAGCTAGACGGATAAAACCGCCCACCGGGGCCGGGCCGAGGCAATATGTTGGCCCCCAGCGTCCGGAGACCGGAGTTTGCACAGCACCTCGCAGCAATCGTGTCAGACCAATGAGAACGGCCGAGCACTGGGGCCGGCGCACACGCCGACGCCAGCCGGGCGGCTGCAGGCGCTAAGCACAGAGCAGATCCTCGAACGGATCGATGAACTCCTGGAGGTCAGGTACCGGTCAGGCGACCTCGGCAACGTGCCGGACGTTCTCGCGGAGACCGTATACATCCTCCTGAGTCTCAACACTCGCGAGGCTGTCTACCAGCGCGTCTACCGCGCCCTTCGAAGCCGGTACCCGCGGTGGGCCGACCTGGCAAGTGCGCCTGCGTGCGAGGTGGAGGCCGTACTGGAGCCCGGCGGCCTGCACGTGCAGCGAGCGAGATACCTCAAGGAGCTCCTCGAGGCGGTTCGGGAGGACAACCTCGGGCGTGGGGAAGGTCCTGGAGCTGAGCCCGACGCGGACCTCACCTTGGAGTACCTGAGGTCGTGGCCGGACGGTGACGTCGAGCGTTTCCTGCTCGCCCTCCCCGGAGTAGGCAAGAAGACGGCCCGCTGCGTTATGGCGTACGCCCTCGACCGCCAGAGCTTCGCGGTGGACACCCACGTCGAGAGGATCCTCAGCCGGCTTGGACTGGCGCGCTCGACAGGCACGAAGACCGACCATGACGCGTTCCAGACCGTCGTCCCCCTGAAGCTCCGCAAGCGGCTGCACATCAACCTGATCCATCACGGCCGCTCTGTCTGCGCGGGCCCCCGGCCAAGGTGCCGCAACTGCGTCCTCGTATCCTTCTGCAGCCAAGGTCGGGAGGCTGTGTCCGAGGACGATGGACGCCCGACCGCCATCGACTTGTTCGCCGGTGCCGGCGGGCTCGGCTCCGGGTTCCGCTCTGCAGGCTGGCGAGTGGCCCTCGCCGTGGAAAACGAGCGCGACGCCGCCCAGACGTACCGGGCGAATAATCCGGGGACGCCTGTCATCGAGGCCGACGTCACGGCCCTATCCGCAGGCGACATCAGGACCCACTCCCCCGGCCTCGGTGAGCCGCATGCCGTGCTGGCGGGCCCGCCATGCCAGGGCTACTCAGCAGCGGGTGCGCGCAACCCCGCCGACCCAAAGAACGTCTTGTTCGAGCACGTCGTTCGCCTGGCAGACGAGATGCGTGCCCAGCTGGTTGTCCTCGAGAACGTGCCCGGACTCCGCCGGGTGAACGGAGTGGGGTTCGGGGACGGCATACTCGCGGCTCTCCGGACGAACCGGGCCGCCGAGCGTCACGAGCTCGTTGCTGCAGACTACGGCGTGCCCCAGAACCGTCGGCGGCTGTTCTTCCTTGCCAGGCGCTCCGATCTCGGCACGGCACCGACAGCACCGCCGCCCACCCACTCGCGCGATGGTCGTGCTGGCCTACCGCGGACGCCGCGACTCGACGCACGGCTGCGGGGAATCCTCGAACTCCCTCCGGCGACCGCCGCCGATCCCCTGGTGCTCGATGACGGGTCCCTGATCCCGAACGCCACCACGATGGCTCACTCGCCTTCAGTCATCGACAAGATCTCCGCGATCAAGCCGGGCCAAGGGCCCATCTCCTACCGCCGGCTCGAGCTCGACATGGCCCGGACCCTGGTCGCCGGCCACCGCGCTCTGCCGGTGCACCCCTGGTTAGATAGGACGATCAGCGTGCGGGAGGCGGCGCGCATCCAGGGGTTCCCGGATGACTACACCTTCTGCGGGTTCCGCGCGAACCAGCCGCTCCAGGTGGCCAACGCCGTGCCACCGCCGGTCGCGAAAGCCGTCGCCGAGCACCTACTCGGCTTCCTTACCTGTGAGCTTCAGGCACCGGTTGGCCTGCAGCCTCAACCCGGACCGGGTGCCGCCAAGACGTAAATCACGGTGAGCTGGCCTTCAGTGAAGGACGAAGCGCTCCCGCCCGGACGCATCCCGAAGATGCCGACCTGATCGCCGACATCGAGCCATCCGAGGACTGGGTGGCGATCGTGGCCTGGAGTCAGCCCGCGAAGGAGAATCGGGCCCCGCGGACTGTCTACCGCGATCAGCTCGCGCCCGTTCCCCAGCGTCCGCCGCTCGGCGACCCGGCCCCACGCATCGCCCGGCCATCGGAGTTCCGGCGCCGACAGGGACGCGTCGATGTAAGGGCCGCAGTGAGGACGGTAGGGACAGAACCCGCACGCTGAGGGGGCCGGGGTGGCGAGCCGCCGGGCCGCGGCCACCTCGTCGGGCGCCGACTGGACGATCTCGTTGACGTGATCCAGCAGTCCGATGGCATCTTCGAGGAGCCGCGCGCACTCCTCGGGCGTGAATGCGACGGCCTCTGGCTCCCCCGAGAGGGCCATCACTTCCAGCCGTTCCGGCCACGTACCCGTCATCTGCTGGTAGATCGCCGCGTACAGCTTGAGCTGGATCGCGTAAGCACGCTTGATGCGAGTAGTAGTCGGGCTTTCGTGGATCGCGCCCGACTTGTAGTCCCGGATGACCGGTCCGTGGGCACCGGGCAGCACCGCGTCGATCCTCCCCGCCGCCTTGCCTTCGGGCGTCCTGACCGCCAACTCATAGCCGTGGTGAGCGCCGTGCCAGCCACTGAGGGCCGCCTTACTGACAACACTTTCGCCGGCGAGCTGCCGGGCCCGGGAGACTGCCCGGAGCCGCCTCACTTCGAAGTCCGGCACGGCGGCGCTAAGCGGTACGAGATGCCGCTCGAGCCAGCTCCGCTGCATCGCCTCCTCGGCCGAGTCGATCAGCTGGTGCCACCGCACCGGGATGCGCTCGTCCGCCGGCCCGTTGAAGGCTCCCTGGCCTGCCTCCTCCAGCAGCCGGTGAGCGGCCGTACCGACCCACGCTGCGGGGCTGGCAGGCGTGAGGCCCGGAGCGTGGTTCGCGGACCAGACCTCTCGGAGCGCGCACGCCTCCATGCCGGTGAACCGGCTGGGCGATATTGCCCCCATCGGTCGGAGCGGAGCGACGGGCGGCAGATAGCCAGGCTTGGGGGGCGTCACGTCCCGAGGTACTGGTACGACCAGCTCTCCCGACGCAGGAGGTTGAATGTATCGAGGTGCTTGGGCGGGTTGGGTCCAGCGACCGCGCGCGCCTCAGCGAGCAGGCCTTGAGGCCGGTACCTGTCCCATAGCGGGTGGACGATCAACACTTCTTGGCCGCCGACCAGAAACCCAGGGAGCGGTCCGAAGTCCCGCGGCGTGCAGTTGAAGGTCCCGCAGAAGGCGTCGCGCCGCTCCTCCGCGAACGCGAGCCACCCGTCCAGGTCCGGTGCCGAAAAGTCGTGGTCCAGCCCGGCTACGAACGAGGCCTGGGCCAAACAGCGGAGCAGCGACAGGCCCAGCCGCCAGTCGAGCAACCCGTGGTAGCTCATGTTCCGGTACTGGCGCAGGCAGTCGTAGCCGGATGAATCGCACGCCGCGCGGTGGCCGGGGGAGATCATCGCTCCGATGAAGGTCCTCTCCGGCGCGGTCATGCTGGTCGCTTCGGCGATGACCGCGGCCCAGTTGTCGTAGACCCACGCCACGAACCCGGCGCCGTTCGCCAGGTGGTCGTTCAGGACGATCTCGCCCGCCCGCTCCCCGCCCGCAAGCTCTACCTGCCGGACGTTGCTGACGTCGAACTCCTCCGGGTCGGTGTCCAGCATTTCGGCGGCGAGCGAACGGAGAATGAAGGCGGCCGAGTAGTACGCCGCCTTGACCGCTGCGGCTGAGGCCAGCGGGTCGAGGTCCAGCCCCGGGGCCACCGTGTCAGGGCGGATGCGGATGACATCGGTTGTCTTGGGCGCAGCGAGCGCGACCTTCTCGGCGGGGGTGTCCGGCGTGAACGCGATCCCGTCTGCGGCCTGGTAGCGCAGGTCGACCCACTGGTGTTCCAGGACCTGGCCGTTCCGGTTCGTGGTGCCCAGCTGGCCCTCGAAGAGTTGCCCGCGGCGGTCATTGATCCGGTAGACGCGGCCGGAGATCGAATGAGCAAGCGCGCTGTTCGTGCCAGCGACCGCCGAGCACGGAAGCGGGTCGGACTCGGCCACGCTGGCGGCGCCCGTCGCGACCGGCTCCCCTTCCTCTTTCGCATCATCGCCTGGGTGCATACTCGTGCGGAACGCGAGCGGAACGGCGAAGCGGTAGATCCTGAAGGCGGTGGGCCGGTCATCCGGCGTGCAGCCGCATTGGGGGCACATGGCGTCGGCCGGTTCGTCGTCCGAGGTACGGGTGAAGTGGCATCGCTCGCAGCGCTCCATCCACCTGCGCCCGGCGAGCGGGTCGCTGGCGGTTGGCTCCCACCGCCCGTTGCGGTAGAGGTACGGCGCGGTGAACCCGATCGGGCGGTGTATCCGCTTGTCCTTGGTCCGCTCAGAGCCTGGAGCGAACTCGGTGACTGCGAGGTCGAGGTCACGGTCGATCGTGCTCGGGGTATCGCTTCGGAGTTGGTGGAACAGCAGCCGGCTCCGGGATGGCATGCCGTACATCGGCAGGATGGCGCCCTCCGCCAGGCGCTCGGCGAGCCCCGTGCCCGTGAGCTCAGCGTTAGCGGCTGACGCCGTGACCCGCCCGTGTAGCTGCGTGCGGGCCAAGGCCTCGAGCCTGGCGGCTGGGGGTGACCCGGGGCCCGTGGCGATCGCGGCCGCGACGTCACTGACCTCCGCTGACGTCTGGAGCCAGTCGCGGATCGTATCCCGCCGTGAAGCGTCGCTGATCCAGTCGGCGGCGAGCCCGAACTCCCCATGCGTGTCGGGCGGGATCGGGCTCTCCCACCACTGCACACCCGCGGCGATGAACGCCCGCCGGAGGCATTCCTTAGCGACGAGGCGCTCGGCGATCTCGATCCGAGACATCGAGAGGAAGGGGACGGGTGGCTTGTCGCCCGTGATCCGCTCGGGGTGGCGGTAGTAGAACTCGTCGTGGCTACGCCCCCGGCACAACGTGAGCACCGCGGCGAACGCCTGGCCGCGCCGGCCCGCTCTGCCCGCCCGCTGCTGGTAGTTGAAGCGCATGGGCGGCATGTTGCCCAGTACCACCGCCTGCAGGCTGCCGATATCGATGCCGACTTCCATGGTCGTCGTCACGCTGAGCACGTCGATCTCGTCGACCTGCTGCACGAGCGGTTGCTCGGCGTCGGGGTCGACCTGAACGACGATGTCCCGGAACAGCCTCTGGCGCTCGGCTTGGTCGTCGGATTGCGCCGTGAGCTCCTCGGTGTGGAGCCGCAGCGGCTGGCGGAGCTCCACGGCTTCCCGCGCGTAGTAGTTCCGCTCGTGCAGGTCGGCGCACGTTTCGGTCGGCTCCTCCGGGAGGTCGGCCTGGCAGTTCGTGCAGACGCCGGCGGTATGGAGGTGCTCCCTGCGGCAAGAGGTGCAGATCCAGACCGGGTCGGATGGCACGGCTAGGCGGACGTTCAGGCGGCGGGGGTTGAGGATGAGGTGGCCGTGGCCACCGTCCTGGCAGACCGCCTGCCACACAGCGCTGAGGGTCGCTCGCTCGCCCAAATTGTTGGCGTCCGCGCACCGCTTGACGAAGTTGCGGAGCCGGGCCCGGGCGCTCGCCCAGTCGGGCCACTGGTCGAGCGGATATTCCTGCGGTTCCTGGTGGTAGCGGTAGAGGGCCCCCATCACCCGGACGGTCGCGTCGCAGATGCTGGCGAACCGTCCAGCTGGCGCGCCGCAGCTCGCAGCGATCTCCTCGAGCCTGCCCGCTGGGACGTCAAGCCGGGGGTAGCCAAGGCCGGCCGACTCGAAGCCGAAGTACAGCCGACTGAACAGCACGCCGCAGATCTCCGAGATGACCTTGCCCCGTAGCCGCTCCCGCTTGTCGTGCGCGTCGGGTGACATGCCAGCGCGCCATCCGGCGTCCGGCGGCGAGAAGTCGAAAAACTCAGTCCAGCGATGCCAGGTGCCGTCGTACTTGTAGTCCTGGTAGAGCACTTCGTTACCACCCGGGTTGACACCGAGCGCCTTGAGCCGCAAAAGGAGTCTGCCCGGCGCAGTGGGGTCGTCCTGGGGGCCGTCGAACAGGTACCGCAACGGCGCGGTCCGCGAAGCGCCGCGTTCGTGGAGCGAGGTGATCTCGCTGCGCGCCCGCGCCTGCCGTTGTTGTAGGACAGCGACCATCTCCGGATCGTCGAGGTCCGGTACCTCGGCGTTCGCGGCGCGGATCGTGCGCCGGAGGTGTTCCACAGCTCCCGGGTGCACGTCGGCGAAGCGGGCAGCTTCCGGCGACGATGGCTCATCTCGGGACTCGAGGTCTCGGAGAAGCTGCGGCTCGCCGATCGCGAGCCGCGACAGCTCATCGTAGAGGGCCTCGCGCAAGAGGTCGAGGTAGTGCGACCGCTCGACACCGTTGGCCAGGGCCGCCGCCTCCTCGCGGCTATCGGAGAACAGCACCAGCTTCCGGGACCCGGCCTCCTCGGCCGGCAGGAGGTAGAACAGTTCCTTCGAGAGGAGCTGGGTGAGCTTCGAGAAACCAGTCCGGAAGCCACGGATCGGCGACTTGCGGAACTTGCGGCGGCCGTAGTTCTCGCCGCATCCCGGGCAGACGGCTGGCAGTGCCCCGACGGCGTCAGGCAGGCCGTTGTGGAGCGTGAACAGATAGCCGTCCACTGCCGGTGTACCGGGCGGGACCGGACCGAGCCGGACCCGACCGCTCGCGGGGTCCAGCCCGGCGGCGCTCCACCTGCCTTCAGCCGGCGTCGCCGGGAGGAGGCCGGGTTGCGTCCAGTGGCCCGCGTCGTGGTGGAGCCGCTGGTCGCCTGCCGGCCAGAAGACGGCGAAGTCGGCGTACGTGCGCCGTTCCACGAACCGCGCTGCCTGCCGGTCAGGGATCCCCTCGATGTCGGGGTCCGTGGTCAGCAGCTCCCACCCCGCCCCGTCGGCGAGGACCATGCGGCTCCCGCCGAACATCGTGGTCCCGCACTGCTCGCAGTACAGCAGCTCGAGCACGCGGTGCTTCTCCGCTTTCGCGGCGCACAGGATGCGCGCGTCGACGAAGAGCTGGCCGGCGGTGCGGCCATCGGGGACACCGCCGTACGGACCGCATGTTGCGCGCGTACACCCCCACAGGCCTTCGACGTTGCGGAAGAACCAATGGAGGCGGAAGGACGGGAGGTTGGCTGCGACACCTACAGCGTCCACAACCCCCCGGGCGTAGAGCAGGCCCCTTGCCGCTGCGCGGGCGGACGGCGTGTCCCCGAACAGTTCCTCAGCGAACGACGTGAGCGGCACCGCTCGGACCTCCCCGCCGCTAGCGCACGCGCGGGTCATGCGATCAGCGAGCTCGTCCGCGCGCCCAGCCATCGCAGCGGCCAGCAGGTCCGCGCCAGCGCCACCGGGAGCGGCGCCGAGCGCGGCGGCAGCGCGACCGCACGCCGCCTCCAAAACCTCCGGCTTGGCGGCGTCGACCGCGTCGGCGAGCTCGGCGAACGGCGCCGGGTCGAGCGCGCCGGGAGGGGCGGCCGGGAGGGGCGCCGGGTAGCCCGGCACTATCTGGTCTGGCTGCCACGGCTGGCCGAAGAACTCCTCAAGGAACCGCAAGCTGTCTGCGTCGTCGGCTTCAAGTGACGCTGATGAGGCGAGGATCTTCAGCTTTGGGTGGCCTGGTTCGAGGCCGAGGCGGTGGAGCAGCAGCCGCAGGAGATAGGCGACCTCCGTGCCAGCGGTCCCGCGATACAGGTGTAGCTCGTCGACGATCAGGTGGAAGACACTCCCATCCCGCTTGAGCCATTCGCGGGTGAGCTCGAATACGGGCGCGTCGGCGTCCCGCATCAACATGATGCTGAGCATGCTGAAGTTGGTGATCAGGATGTCAGGGGGTGCGTCCTGCATGTCCCAGCGCGACCGCATCTCGGCCCCGTCCAGCCTCGGGAAGAAGTAGCGAACGTCCTCCTTCCCCGGTTGCGTCGCGTAAGCCTCAGCGACCGCGGCCGCGCGCTCGGAGGCGGTCATGGCTGCGGCCAGCTTCTCGATCCTGTTGGAGTCTGGGCTGCGCGTGCCCCTCTGTGTCGGCGCCCTGTACTCGTGGCCGGGAACGGGTGTGAGGCCGGTATAGCGTCCGACGTAGATGCGGTTACCGGGCCGATTCGCTGCCAGCCACGCTCGGGCGGCCGGCGAGTCCAAGGCGCGCCTCAGGCGGCTCAGCTGATCCTCGACGAGCGCGTTCATCGGGTAGACAACGAGCGCCCGCACCGCGGCAGGCCGCTCCTCGTGGCCGCGTTGGGGAACGCGCAACGAGCGGCGCCAGCGGCGCTGGGTCCCGACTAACGGCACGCACTGGTCCCGCCACTCGTCGCTGCGCCACCAGTCGTCGGTATGCGCGTGCGCAGGCCCCGGGGGCGCCCAAGCTGCCGACTCGGCAGCGAGGTAGCCCAGCAGGGGGAGCAGGAACGACTCGGTCTTGCCCGAGCCAGTCCCGGCAGTGATCACGCAGCTCTGCCCGGTGAGAGCCTTGGCCAGCATCTCGACCTGGTGCCGGTGGAGGTGGAACCCCCCGACCAGACCGCACGCGGCAAGGTCCTTGAAGTCAGAAGCCGCCGAATGCGCCAGGCCAGGCAGGTCCGCCGCGTCGAGCTCGCTGATCGCTTTGCCGGACGACTCGTACCGCGGGAGCGGCTCGATCCACGGTTCCTGCGACAGGACCCCCGGCTCGCGGAGGAGGGCTGCCCGCTCCGCTTCAAGGCTCGGGAACTGCGTACCGAAAGCCGTCCGGATGTAGGAGACGACGCTTCCCGCGACCGTTCCGTACGCGCCGATGGGATCGATCATGGGTCCCTCACCTCTCTAGTGGCCGTCCCCTGTACCCCCGCATTGTTGCCCCAGCTTCGCGTTGATGACCTCGAACACCGCTCGCGGCACGTCGGAGTACACCAGGTCGCCGAGGCCGAGCCCCGGGACGACGGCCGGCGGCCTCCCGCTACAGAGCGCTAGCGCCCGTGCAATGAGCCTCGGGAACGGGACCTGACGAGGTCCCGTCACCGCGCCGGCGCGCTCGTCGTGACCCACGACTCGGACCTTCGCCGAAGCCAGTACCGCGTAACGGCCCCACGACCGGTCCACCCTGGCCATCTCTCCGTCGCGCAAGAGCCGGTCGAGCGTGGTCCAGCCTCTGGGGTGCTCGTAGGTGCTGAGCCGTAGTTGCGCATCGCCCGGTCGCGCTTGCGCGAACGCTAGGCGGCTCGGGTCGAAGTCTCGCCGCTGCCACTCGAGGTTGTCGTCTGGTTGCCAGTCTAAGGAGCCGAGGTATTCCGCCACCGTGCCGCAGGCGGCTGCCACCCTCCAAGCCGGCGGCTCCTCGGCGTAGGGGACTCCGATCCTGGCGGCGACCGCGGCCAGACCGGCCTCTGTCCCGCTTGCTACCTCGATCCGGCTGGGCGCGTACGGGTGGATCCCGTGCTGAAGGGCAGGACGGAGCGAGGCGCCGCCTGATGAACGGCAGGCACGGTCGACGTCGCTCGCCGTATCCGGCGACCGCGCGCCGCAAAGGACGGCGCGAGGCGATCCCGGCCAGGGCAGCCTCGCCAGAACGGGTGGCGCGATGCAAACCCGAAGCTGCCCGCCCTCCTCGGTGATGTCCCAGTGGCCGAGCGCGTCGCCAACTGCTCCCGCCTCGGAACGCAGAAACCTCATCTCCGCGCCGGCGCCGTGGCCCGCGCGGAACATCGCGTCGACCGCGGACCTGAACCCGCCCCACGGCATCCAACGGCGGGCCGACACGGCGTAAAGAAGGGCGTCTCCTGGGCTAAGCGTCGCGAGCCACCTCCCGGTACTGGCGCCAGAGCACCTTCAGGTATGGATCTGATGGCGGCGTGATCCTCTTTCGCCACTGCCACAAGACGCGCCGCCACAGCGCCCGCTGGCGCCTGCTGCCCTGCGGTTTCCTCGACGGGTTCGAAGCCGAAAGGCAGCTCCCGCAGTAGATCGCCCGGCCGCGCCGCCCGAACGGGATAGCCCACACCGGCTCCCAGTTCGGCATCGGATCCACCGGCCACCGGGCGATGGCTCCGAGGTGCTTCCCGACGAAGAACACCCCGTCCGCTCCGGGGCGGAGGTCCGGCGTGCGGAACACGTCAGGCCTCAAGGGCTGTGCCGCCGGTGGTGCCACGGCGCCTGCGATCCCACCGTCGGTCGGCCCCCCAGTCATGGGCATACCGAAGCGGTCCAAACCGACGAGGGGAGTCTGGAACCGCCAAGAGAAGCTTGAGGCCAGGTAGAGCGAGAGCCGCCGCACGGGCTCCTCGTCCCGCCTCACCTCGACCACGATTCGCGTTTCCAGCGGCAGGCCATCCGGGATGTTGTACCTACCGGGAGAGTTCGGATCGCTCTGGAGGAGGCGCCCCGCGCAATGGACCGTGTCATCGCGCCCTGCCCCATCGACGGCGACACGCGGGAGAGCGAAGGGGAAGAAGCTGTTCCCTGCTGTCGAACTCCGGATACCCCCGACGAGCCGGATGCTCACCCGGTCAGCAAACGCGGCAGAGGCATCCAGCTGCCGGGGACCCCGGTCCGTCCTCGCTTCCTTCACGGCGGCCAGCGCCCACCCCGGAGGTAGCCCGGCAGTGATCGGCAGCTCCTGCCAACCCTCGCAGTCGTCCTCCGCCCACCCACATAGGGCAGGCCAGTCAGCTACACGGAACGCGAGGTAAAAGGCCGCCTGCAATGGCAACCCCACCGCTTCAACCAGGCCGGGAAGGCCCTCAGCGGTACCTTCCACGAACATTCGGACGCGGGCCGGTCGCAGCCGGAGCCGCCAGCCGCGAGCCGTGTCGGCCAAAGCCATCCCCGACGACCAGGTCGAGGGCGGGGGCTCGAACTCGTCGCCAGTCAGGGCTCTTGCAAGCGAAGATGACCACTGCGGTACGGATTCGATGCAGCGGAACCGCTCCCCGAAGCCCTCGAGGTCCAGGCCCTCTCCGGGCATCTCTCGCTTGGAGTGGCAGCGCACCGTCGCGTGCGCAGTACCTGCGATCCTGTCGACTGTTAGGCAGAGACGCAGGGGGGCGTGGATCTCTTTCGGCCCCTCCCGGTTCTCCAGGACCTGCACCTCGCCGTTCCAAGCCAGGAAGTCATCGGCCACCAGGTCGAGCAACGCCTCCTTGAAGGCGTCTGACCCGCGTTCGAGCGCTCGCACCGTTCTCGGTCGCAAGATCGAACGCCCGTACTGGACCAGCGCCCGGTGAAGCTCCCTGTTAGAGGGCGGGATACCGGCCTCGAGCTGCGCTTCCGCGAAGACCTTCGGGAGGGCCGCGCGTTCCCTCTCGGTCAGCACAGTCTGGGCAAGGGGCAGCCCGACGTGGACCCACCCCCCGACGACGCTCGCTTCGAAAAGGCCGAGCTCCCCGCCCCGATCCCGGGTCGACCAGCGCTCGAGGTCATCCCACAGTTCGACCATGCGCTCGAACGACGGCGGGCTCCCGGTTCCGTCCTCGCCGAGCAGCTCCCAGAGCCGGGGGTAGTAGGCGTGCGGAGCGAACTCGCCCTCGTGCCCGCCGGCTAGGACGAACAACGCTAGATACGCCACGTATGGTGGATAATGGAACCCCCGTTCCCGCCAGCCCCGGGCGACCTGAAGGGCTCGCTGGCAATGGCCCGCTCGCGTGACACCGGGCGGCCCGGCGCGCACCGCGGCGATGAACTCGTCGACGGCGCCACCGCCGAGCGAGTCGCCAACTTCAATGATCACGTCCTCAGTCACGTACAGGTACACCTGCTGGCCTGACGCTCCCGAATGGAAGAAGCGCCCAGCAAGCGCGTCATTCCACGCTAGATAGGGATGCCCCGTCGGCACACTCATGCCGCCAAAGGCGCTTCGACGCTCGTACACTCCACCGTGGTACCGATTCCGCGAGGATAAAGGCCGGATGTGACACCCCGCCCCGGCCTCCTTCCCCAGCTTGTTTGCCGTTGGCGACGAATCCGAGCGCCGCGTCCAAGTGTGGGGGGCCGTCGCTGAGGAGGGGCCGACCTGGCATGCGCCGGCCGCCAAGAGCTGTCCTAGCGGCCGCAATGTCACCCGGCCGCTCACTCCGGCCCGTCCCGCAGCGCCGTCTCCATCTCGCCCACGAGTCGGCGCAGGCGCCGGTCCCGCGTCGAGCGCTGCACCAGTTCCTCGAGGAGCTCCAACACCACCTCCCTCGACAGCTGGCAGGGCTGACCCGGGCTCAGCATGGCGACCGACCGTCTGAGGCACTCCCAGGTCTCGGGGCTGCGGTGTCGCATCGGCCCGCCACCGTAGCGAACGGCCGTTCGCCGACACCAACCAGGTCTGCTCCACCCGGAAAGGGCCTTCCTGACCGAAGGAAGCTCGGTGCCAATAACAGGTGCCAGCGCCGTCGGGCGGCGTCAAGGGCCGCTGCGGGGCTCCGCTGACGCTCCGCTTCTCGCTGGGCCTACGGCCCTCCCTTGACCCCTTCGCCGACGCTGGAGGACGGTTCGCTACGGGTTCTGTGCTGTCCGGGTTCTGCGCTGGTTCTGGCCATGAACAGAGATCCGAGGAGGTCCGCCGCCGCTCTGTCGCCCTCGCTGGTCGCCTGCGCGTAGATGCCGAGAGTCAGGCGAGGGTCGGAGTGTCCAAGGCGGGCCTGGGCCGTTTTCACGTCGATGCCAGCAGCCACCATGCCGGTTGCGTTCGTATGGCGAAGGTCGTGAAAGTGCAGCCCCTCGAGTGCCGCCGCCCGGCAGGCCGGCTGCCACGAGCGGTGGAGCCAGGTGGAGTAGTCCAGGGGTCTTCCACGAGGGCCGACGAAGATCATCGCGTCGGCGTCGGCCCCGGTGACCCCTCTCCCGGCCAGGTGTTCGCCGAGCATCGCCATCAGCGGCGGGGGAACGCTCAGCGTCCGTCTGCCCGCCTGCGACTTCGGTGAGCCCTTGACCATCTCGCCGGCACGGCCCCGCGTACGTTGCTCTGCGACTGAGAGTGTCGATCGCAGAAAGTCGATGCGGCACACCCGAAGCCCTGCGCACTCTCCCCACCGCAGCCCGAGCACTGCTGCGAGGTACACCATCGGCGCGAGTGCAGGCCCGAGCGCATCCCCGAGGCGAACCAGATCGTCCCCGGTGACAATCCTGGATTCTCGTTGTTCGATGGCAGGCAGCTTTACGCCGCGGCATGGTGTTCGCGCGATGAGGTCGAGGTTGACGGCGGTGTTCAAAATCGCTCGGAGAACGCCGTACTGCCGGTGGACAGTGCGGGGAGCGGCCTGGGCGGACCATGCCAGCACGAGACCTTGCACGTCTCGGGGCGTGACCGCACCTATGGGACGGTCCGCCAGCGCGGGAAGTAAGTGGACGCGAACGATGCTCTCGTCCCGAGCAAGCCCGGAAGGTCGCTTTCCCGGATTCGAGCCCAGCCAGTAGGTGACCACTTCC
>JAUJMG010000417.1 GCA_030446955.1 Thermomicrobiales bacterium | reverse complement strand
GGGATGGCGGCGCTGGTCGAGCGGTCGTCCAAGCCGGCGAGGTGCGCCCATCAGATGGCCCCGGCGGTCGAAGCGAGGGTGGTGGAGCTGCGGCGTGCCCATCCGGCTGGGGATGGCCTACCTGCGATGGATCGCAGGGCGGGCAGGATATCGCAGTACGAAATGTCGCACGGAGCCGACGGTGGCAGACAGGGAGGTCCGAGCCGAGCGAATGGCCCAAGCGACCATCGTCGTCCCAACCAGGCCCGAGCCACCGTGTCACCCCTTCGTGCCACAATGGAGCCGCCGCCACGAACGGCAAACCCGTGGCCAGCGACCTCGGCGGAACCGGTGGCTTCCACGTCGTGGATGTGCCTCGTCGCCGCTGCGACCAATCTGAGCAACTCACCGGGCCTCAGAGCCGGTGGTCGTACGAAGGAGCCCACCGTGTCGACCCCTTACTTGATCGTTCCGCCTGGCTACCGGCGGTACATCGACGCCCACAACGACGCCGCCTACGTCTGCATTGGCCACCGGCTCCCGTGCGATCCAGGTGACCTCCTCGTACCTCGCTGCCTCTTCGCGGACGGTCCGAAGTGCCTGTTTCCCTACGTCAGCGAGGATCTCATCCTTCCCCGCCGCACCGCGATCCACCGCGAGGCGAAGGCCCGGATACTCGGCGAGCCGGCGACGCGCAGGTGCACCTATTGCATGCGCAGCGCCCTACGGCCCGGTGAAACATGGGCGATCGACCACCGCCTGCCGGTGAAGCTCGGCGGAGCGTCGCCGCACTGGAACCTCACGCTGGCGTGCAGCACCTGCAACGCCATGAAGGGCGTCGCCCTGTGGGAGCCTGGCCACAACCTCGGGTTCGCCCTACGGCTCGCCATCGAAACGAGCGATTCTCACCCGGAAGCCGTGCAGACGTCGCTCTTCGATCTGCTCGTCGTGTGACCACCCTGTCAGGGCGTGCCTGGTACATTTCGCGTTGATGGCCGGCGGTCCGGTGGAGCCCGCTTCACTGGGCATTGGGAGAGCCGGCGTCCATCGTCGTCGAAGTTGTCGGCAGGTCCACCGATACTGGGGACATGAAGGTCTTCATCAGCTCGCTCATCCGCGGCTTGGAACCACTACGTGATGCTGCCGCCGCCGGTATTCGTACGCTCGGGCACGAACCCCTTCGGGCCGAGGACTTTGGGGCATCCCCGGACTCACCCCAGCAGGCGTGCATGGCCGGTGTCCGTGACGCTGATGCGGTGGTGCTCATCCTCGACGATCGCTACGGCGCCGTACAGGCAGTAGGGCTGTCTGCGACTCATGAGGAGTACCGCGAGGTGCGCGACGACCGACCAGTCCTGGTCTTCATCCGGGACGGTGCCGAGCCCGAGCCGGAGCAGGCCGAGTTCATCCGTGAGGTTCAGGGCTGGGAGCAGGGCCACTTCACAGCGTCCTTCACCGGGTCAGAGGATCTGCGTGAACGGGTGACGCGGGCGTTGCACGACTACGTCCTCGCCAACGAGTCTCGTCCTCTGGACGAGGACGAGCTCGTGCGCGCCGCTCACGTGCTGTTGCCGGACGGACCCGCTTCTCGCGGTCCGGTCCTCGCGCTGGCCATCGCAGGCGGGCCCTTACGCGCGGCCCTCCGGCCGGCCGAGTTGGAAGGCGAGGACTTGCGCCGCTTTTTGTTGGCGACGTCGCTGACCGGCCCCAACGCCGTGCTCACACCGGCGCAAGGCACCGACGTGGCAGTCCGACAGGACGCCATACAGCTCACGCAGGCCGACGGTGCCTCGGCGGTGGTCCTGAACGAAGCGGGCCACCTGCTCGTCACCCAGTCGATCCGGCGCGACGACGACTGGCGGTCTGGAATCCCGGCCCTGATCGAGGAGGACGTCGCTGAGCGGCTCACCCGGGCGATCCGCTACGCGGTCGAGGTCCTCGACCATGTCGATTCACTGCAACGGCTCAGCCACGTCGCCGTTGTCGCCGCGCTCGACGGAGCCGGGTACGCACCCTGGCGCACTCGGGAGGAGCACGCCAGCAGCCCGAACGTCGCCACGATGAGCATGGGCCGGGAGGAACAAGCCGTGGTGGGACTCGTGCCACCAGTCCGGCGACGGGCCGCCCTAGCTCACGACACCCATCGCATCGTTGAGGACCTCCTCGTGCGTCTCCGACGGGAGGTCACCCAGCCATGAGCGTCGCCGAGCTCGAACTCATACGTGCCCGTTGGCGCCGCACACTGGAAACCATGGCCCTCGACACGACCCGGCGACCCGACTTCGGAACGGGGTCCCTCAGCCAGCGGGTAGCGGCCAAGACGGCGCGAGCGGTGATCCTTCCGGCGGACCCTGAACTGGACGCGGTGCGGTTCGACGATGGCTGGTGGAACTGGCTCGAGGAGCACAAGTTCGTCGAGGTCGACGGGCGCGCTCTCAGGCTCGGCGAACGGGCCCACCCGACAGCTCATGCGGCCGTCCTCGCACGTGAGTACGGCGGGGATCATCCCTGGAACAGCTACTTCGCGGTGCACCGCAGCGGCGCCGTGGAGCTCGAGCTCGGCGATCTCGGGGGATGGGAACGTGAGGACCACAAGGGCAACAGGGTCCGTCAGTTCAACCTCATCTCGATCATCGCCTACGTCTGGGGTACGGCGTCGGTCGCCGAGCGGCTCGTCGAACGCGCAGGAGTTGGCGGTCCCTTCCACTTGACGGTGGCCTTGGTCAATACCGGCGGCGCGCTACTGGGAAATGTGGCGGAGGGCTGGGCCGAGCCGCACTCGTTCGGGAACCACGTCGGCGGTTGTGCGGATGAACACCTTCTGTGGCACTGGGAACTCCCCAAGCTCCCCGCAGGAGACCATCTGCGCGAGCTGGCCCTGTCGGTCGGCGATCGTCTTGAAGACGCCTGGGGAGTTCGTCAGCGCCGCTATATGGCAAATGGAGGTGAGCTCCAGGGGTCGTTCGACCACCGTCGTGTCGCCGAGTAGCCGGGCTTCTCACGACCGGCAGGGATCAACGCCGCGGTAGAGATTCCGTAGACAGAGCGAGCAACCCCAGGGACGGGAGGTTCAGGCGCCCGGTCCGGCTCGCGAACGACAACACAGGGTCGGCTGAGCAAGGTGAGGTCCGCGCTCAGGCCGGCCCGCAGGATCGCTGCGCCGATGAGTGACGTCGCGGCTGGTTCGTTCACGTCTGAGGAGGGATCCAGCCCGCCCAGTCGCCGACGGAGTTCGGCGACGGCCAAACGGGCGTCGTCGATATGCGGGTCGACGGCGGTGCGGTCCTTCCCCTTGCCACTGACGAACGCCTCCCATACGACCAGTGCCGGCTCGGGCTGCTGCAGACACGCGAAGTCGACGTCGACGACGGGCGGCGAGGCGAGCAGCCGGCCCACACCCATGAGCACGTAGGTCGCCTCCTGGAAGCCGAGGGCCAACGCTGCCGTACCCGCGCCGGCTGACCAGGGGCGTCCCCGTTCTCCTCGTCGCTGCCGACACAGGTCCTCCACCGACGTCGGAGCGGGAACGAAGAGTGGTGATTCGAATCCCAGGGCCACGGATCGCCCGCTCGAGATCTCCTCCACGATCAGATCGACGAGGCCTCCGGTCTCCATGCCGCCGAAGCCGGTCCCGTCGCGGTCACACCACCAGCCCAACCTGGCCAGTGAGCCAACATGCAGGGCGACCTCGGTTGGAGACGTCACGGCCGGAGCGTACGGCAGCCGGTGGGAGCGAAACCCGAAGTGCCACCTTCAGTACGGTTGCCCTCGCATGGCGGATGACGACTACCTGCATCCTCAGCATCGTGCTCGGAAGCGCATCGACGACATGCTCGAGCGCGCCAGGACGAGCCGAGATCGAGACAGCGGCACCCCCGCGCTGACCTGAACTCTGTCCGATCTCGACAGCGACAACCACTCTCTCAAGGTGGGGGCTACTCGTCGAAGACGACGTCGCTGAAGGTCGCGGCTGCATCGGCCTGCATGCCGGGGAGTACGTGCTGGTAGACGGTCATCGTGAAGGCCGGGCTGCTGTGGCCCAGGCGCTCGCTCACGACCTTCACCGGGACGCCGGCCTTCAGCAGGATCGAGGCGTGG
>JAUJMG010000416.1 GCA_030446955.1 Thermomicrobiales bacterium | reverse complement strand
CTAAGAGGCCCTGAGACACCCAGTAGTGGATCTTCCGGTGAGGGACGCGGGTCTTAACCACGACCTCGTGGATCGTGTAGCGCCGATGGATGCGCGGCCGTGGATTGACCGCCCCGGGTGAGGCGTCCTCGATCTCGGCGTCGTCGGGAGGGCGGGCAGGATCATCCTCCCCGGGGTGGTCCGGTCTTCGTGCTACCATCGATGTGTCCTCCCTGTCCGAAGCAGGTGAGGGGCTTCAGATCCCTAGCCGCGCCCTATGCGGCTAGGGATTTTCCCGTTTCTTGGCCCTGTGGCGTTGGCCGCTGGCTTTCCAGGAACCGAGCTAGGTCGTCCTCAGACACGCGCCAGCCGGCGCGATCTCCAAGCAGAACGCCACCCATCTTTCCGTCTCGAAGCCACCGTTTCACGGTCGCAGGGTGAACCTTGAGTCTGTTCGCCACATCGGCGACGGTCAGGTATTCCATGTTCGCTTTCTCCTTTTCGTTGCTACAGCATATCACGGTCTGCGGAGATGGGTAACACCAATGTACAGCATAGGGGTTGTACAGTATGTGACGGTATGTTATTCTACGTCCAGAGGGACAGAAGCCCCTCACCTATCGGACGGGCGCCGGTGCTTCGGAACTCCGGCGCAACATTGGAGGAGGATCGGAACCATGCAGACCACGACTCGCCGTCTCGTTCGCCCGACCACCCCCGCCGATCTGTGGCGGCTCGCCGATCAGGCCCGCGAGAACGGCGTTCGGCTCCTGAGCGAAGGGCTGAGCGGTGAGCGCTTCGCCACCTCCGCCACGGATCCGAGCACCGTCTACCGGCTGACCGCTTACTCCTGCACCTGCAAGGGCTTCTGCCACACCGGGCGCTGCCAGCATCACAGTCTGCTCCTGGCGGAGTTGGGTTGGCTGCCGGATGTCGAGCCGGCTCCGGCACCCGTTGCCACCTGCCCCACCTGTGGTGGCCGCGGGATCGACCCGGCTTGCACGGGCCACCCGGTCGCCGGCATGACCATCCATTGTCCCTGCTACGCCTGCGACGGCGCGGGGACCGTCGCCGTCTCGGTCCTGTTCGCGGCCTAGTGTTCGCTTCGGGAGCCGGTGACTGGGCCGGCTCCCTCGCCATTCACCAACGGGAGACCATCGCTATGACCACGCAGCAGATGTCCACCGTTTCGACCGCCACGCAAGATGCTCAGTGGGAGCAGCGTGCCCATGCGTACGTGACCTTTGGCTCCCGGCTCTCCCCCGAGGAGCGGACGTGGCAGATCGAAAAGCTCTTGCCGGCGGTGATCGAGTCTCTGCGCCGCGCCGCTGACGAGGTCAATGCAACCGCCGGCCAGCCCATCCAGTAAGTCGTCCGGGGCGGGGCGGCCCTCGGCGTCCCGCTCCCCCTCTCCTCTCACCCCTGAGCGCCACACGACCGACGACGGGGCGGCAAGCGCCGTCCTGAGGGACCCTGGACGTCTTGGAGGATTCAGACCATGAGCCCGATCACGCGTCGCGACGCGATCAAGGTCGCGTCTGGCCTGGCTCTTGGGGCCACACTCGCCGACGCAGCCGCGTCCGCCGAGGCGTCACCCCTTCCCGCGATGCCGGCCCGGGTCTTCGCCACGGGCGGGCTGTGGCTGTCGGATCAGGAGCGTGAGGTCCTCGCCTTTCAGGAAGTTGAACTCCTCCCGGATGGCCGGTGGAACCTGCTGCTGACGGCGATGGACCGGAGCGAGCTGGCCTACATCGAGGGTGACACGGCCACACCGGCCGTGGTGCTCTTGGAAGCGCTGCTGCGACCGATGATCGCTCCCGCCGGCCAGTGCACCGGATAGTGCCGGCCGTCCAGACCTGATGACATGGGGCGGCCACCGTGGTCGCCCCGTATCATGGGGTCGTACACCCCTCATCCAATCACGCGACCGACAGGAGGTCTATCCCTTGGATGACCACGCCATCGTTGAGGACGCGTCGAACTTGCCGGCGCTGGCGGTACGCATCAACGAGGAGCACCGGCAGGCTGAGGCGCACGCCCGTTCGGCGGTTGAACATGCCGTGGAGGCTGGGCACTTGCTCATTACGGCCAAGCTTGAGCAATCGCACGGAACGTGGCTCGCCTGGCTGACGGCCAACATCACGTTCTCGCCGAGGCGGGCGCAGGAATACATGCAGCTTGCCCGGCATTGGGACGAGCTTTCGTCCAAAAGCGCGGACTCCGCGCATTTGACCGTTGACGCCGCCTTGAAGGCGCTGGCCGAGCCGTCCGCCCCCACGCCCGGTACGAACCGGGAGGACTGGCACGACCCGGGCTTTTCTCTGGTGCCGGACTTCGTTGGGACCGCGTCCGCGGACGTCAAGCGCGCCGTCGTGGCGCACCTCGTTGAAGACCTGGACGTGCAGGATCATCGCTTCACGCGGAAGGCCGTCAAGAAGGCCGTCCGCGTCGGCGAAGCCCGCCTGAAACAGCGCCAGAAGATCCACGTCGCGCGCATGCGCCGGGGTATCCCGCCTGGTCCTCACGAGTCGTTCATGGCGGCGGCGGACCTGGTCGAGGCCATGGTTCGGTGCACGGCTGCCATGAATCGGTACAGCGATGCCATTGACGCGGCCATGCGGAACGACCCGAACCTCGACTGGGTCGTCCACAACCGGGTGGCGATTGAACAGTTGGCGGCCGCGTACGAGCGGGCAGGGGACACCATCGAACACCTCGGGCGGTTTCTTGAGAGCGGCCGGACCGACATTGATCGGTTCTTGGGTGAGGTGTTGCGGGGGGAGGGGCCGGCTCTGGACTAAGGATGTTGCACCACACAGCAACGGCTCTGGGCTTCGGCTCGGGGCCGTTTGCTTGCGCGCTCCTCTGCTCTCGGCGATGATGGCCGGCCATGTCCACCCCTCACGGTCCCGACGAATACCTGTCCGTCGAGATGGCCGGCCAGGTGTCCGGCATTCCGTCGCGCACCCTCCGCCGCTGGGTCCGGGCCGGACGCTTGCCGGCCACCGAAGGGCCACGCGGGAAGCTGGTTCGCCTCGGCGATGCGCTTGCCCTTGCCGAACTTACCGGCCGGGTGGCGGCCACTGACCGGCCATCAGACGGCCAGCCGGCCAACCCGGCCACGTATGCCGGCCACGTGACCGGCCAGGTGTCCGACAACGCTGACGCTGACGATCAGGCGTCGGCCACATCCGGCCAGGCGTCGGCCATCTCACCGGCGGCTCGGTCACAACTTGAGACGATCCGCGACGCGTGGCTCGCGCCCCTGATTGAGCGCATCCAGAACCAAGCCGAGCGGATCGGCCGACTCGAAGCGGAACGAGATGCCGCTTTGGCGGAAGTGGAACAGCTCAAGGCCGCCCAGGATGCCCCCAGCGCTGCACAGGAGCCCCGCCACGGGGCGCAGCCGGCCGACACGGCGCCTGATACCCCTGCATCCTCACAGGCGCCGTGGTGGCGTCGTCTGCTTGGCCTTGATCGCTGACCTCTCGCCCGCTCTATCGCGGTATCGAGATACGGTGATAGACTGGGGGGCATGGATGAGCCGGTCGTTGCCCAACTTGTCCCCTTTCCAGATGAGCGCCGGGCGATCCGCTACACCCCGGCGGACCGCGACGCCGCGTACACCGTCTGGCGCACCGTCGCGGGCCGCTCGGTCCTGCGCACTAGCCAACTGACCGGCATCAACCGCAAGACGTTGGATGCCTGGCGCCAGGATGACGGCTGGCCGGTCCGGGCCGATGACGACGACCGGGCGATGCTGGAGCAGCACCAGGGCGCCGTCGCGGCCACCATCGCCGCTCAGGTTCTGCCCTCCATCCTCACCGCCGTCCAGATCCGCGACGACACCACCGCCTCCAACAAGGACCGCCTCGCCGCGGCCGTGTGGCTTGCCGGCCTCGCCGCCGTCTCCCCGGTCCAGCGCTCCACCTCCGTCGTGGAGCACGTCACTCCTTCACCACCCGAGGAGGCGCCCGACTACCACACCCTCAGCATGGGTGAGATCATCGAGCGCCAGCGCAAGATGTTGGAGCGGAAGGGCTAGCGGCATGGCGCGCTACACCTACCCCGACATCAGCGAAGACGAGTGGACCCGGCGCATCGCT
>JAUJMG010000415.1 GCA_030446955.1 Thermomicrobiales bacterium | reverse complement strand
TCGTCGCGTTTGAGGAAGCCGGTCATGCAGTGGATGCCGCCGCCGGCCTTGATGAGTTCCGACACGTCCACCGTATGGCAAACCACCCCGGCCGCTTCATAGGCGCTCCGGAGACGGTCACCACCGGCCGGCATCAACAGCACCCCAGGCGCAAGGGCGACCCCGTTCATCGGTAGGCAAGCCTGGGCTTCCGCTTCGTCCTCCACCTCGATCAATCGAAAGCCCCTCCGAGCAAGGGTTTGGACGATCGCGTAGGGCGTCCGCCTGGGCCAAACCACCGCCAGATCCCGGTCCAGGAGGCTGAGAAGGCCGTCGAGGTGCATGGCGCCGTACGGCAGCCCAACCCGCACCACCTCTCTGACACCGATCTCCCGGAGCATCCGCTCAACCTGGTCCGCCCCCTCCCGGTTCGTCCGCAAGCCTTCGGCCAGGAAGCAGAGATCCCGATCCACCCAGCAGACGTCGGCGCCTTCGAACGTCCCTCCCCCGTGAACGGTCATCAGAATTGGGACCCCGAGACAGGCGAGCGCCTCTGCGACGAACCGCTCCTCTCCCGCGCGGACCGTGGACGCCGGACGCGTCACGATCGCCCCTTCCGGGGTCATGAGCATCAGATCCCGGATGAAGAGCGTGTTGGGCTTGTCGGCCCGAGTCCGCTCGACGTAGGAAACCGAGACACCGTGGGCGCGGTAGGCCTCAGCAAGAGCACCGTGCTGTTGGCGCGCCACCTCCGGCAATACGTCAGCACGCATCTGGGCCGCGTCAAAGTCAACGACGCCGTCGAGTTCCTCACCTGGTCGTCGAAGCAGGACGGCCCGAAGCGTGCCGCACTCGGAGGAGACGCCCCAGTCGCCCCACGTGCCAGGCAGATCGTCGCGAAAAACGGTCGGCCGTTCCGACCACTTGGCGCCACCATAGGCTGCCGTTAGCGCCACTCGCCTCGCCTCCCGGATTCAGATCCGTGCTGAGTTGTGCGGGGATTTGCGTGGGAAAAGTGTACCACGCGATCGAGAGATGCTGGCTTCGGACCTATCATAGGGACACTCAGAACTGCTGCCTCCGGACCCACGCTTTGTAGCAGGCGGGGCGGATTATTCACCGCCCCGCCTGCTCCCCGCTCTCCTCTCGCAACCATCCCTAGTTGTTAGAGGCCGCGGACCCCCTGCTCGTGTCCGTTACCAGACCAAAGCCTCTCGGCGAGCGCTTGAGGCTTGATCGGGATATCCGTCACGCGCAGACCGGTCGCGTCGCGGACAGCATTGGCTATGGTCGCCGGACCTGGAATCGCCGGCGGTTCGCCGACCCCCTTTGCCCCGTAGGGACCAAGATCGGAGGCAACTTCGACCAGCACCGTCTCGATGGGAGGCACCATCTCTGCCTTCGGCAGGGCGTAGTCCATCAAGCTCGCAGTCAGCAACTGACCGTCGGCGTCATAGGTCATCCCCTCGTAGAGAGCCCAGCCAATACCCTGCGCGACACCACCATAGATTTGCCCTTCGACCGCCGCAGGATTAATCGCGAATCCCACGTCCTGAACGGCAACGTAGCGGCGAACGGCCGTTTCGCCCGTCACCTCGTCCACCTCGACCTCCGCGAGGTGAACCGCAAAGCCGGGTGCGCTTTGCGTAATGGCGGAGGAGCCCCGGCCATAGACGGGCTCGTACTTGCCGCCGACCGTCATGCTCATCCCGGCGATCTGCTTCAGGCTCACTCCGGCGGTCGGGACGCCCTTGACCCGGACCATGCCTTCGCTGATCTCCATGTCCTCCACCGCCGCCTCCAGATGCTGGGCGGCAATGCCCAGAATCTGCTGACGAGCATCCTCCGCTGCCTTCTGAACGGCGGCACCCACCGTGTAGGTGATCTTGGAGCCGCCGGTGCCGCCAGCGTACGGAGCAGCGTCCGTGCTTGCCGTGGTCACCTCGACCTCGTCTGGTGCCATCCCAAACGCCTCAGCCGCCACCTGGGCGAAGGTCGTGTTGGTGCCGCTGAGATCGACGGAGCCGAGCACCAGTGTCATCTTGCCGTTCGCGTCCAAGCGGCAGACAGCAGTAGCCGGCTCGATCCCGCCCGGCCATCCACCCACCGCGATGCCGACGCCTCTGCCCTGCGCTCGGGTCTGCTCCCGGTTTTGCCAGGCCGGATGCTCCTGGAGAGCTTCAAGGCACTGGCGGAGCCCAATCTTCGGCCACGGATTGCCGTTGGGTCGCTCGTCCCCCTCAGTGACGCAGTTGTGGAGCCGGAACGCTAGCGGATCAAGGTTGAGTTCCCGGGCCAACTCATCCATCACGGATTCGACCGCGAGAGATCCCTGCTGGGCCCCCGGTGCCCTATAGGCTCCCGCCCCCGGCTTGTGGGTCAGGACCTCGTAGCCTCGAATCTCAAGGTTCGGGAACCGGTAGTAACCACCCATCAGGATGGCGGCGATCTGGAGCGGGGATCCAGAGCTGGCCCCGGTGCCAAAAACCATCCGGGACTGGAGCGCTGTCAGCGTTCCATCTCGCTTCGCCCCGATCTTAAGCTGAATCTCACATTCCGGTGCCGGATTCGCAGCCAGGAAGTCTTCCATCCGATTGTACTGGAGCAGGACTGGGCGCTGGACAGCAACCGCCGCCGCCGCAACGAGCGGTTCGATCAGGACGAATTTGCCACCGAACCCGCCGCCGACCGGCATCGGCACCACATTCACCCGGTGGACCGGCAAGCCAACGGTCGCCGCAACCTTTGTGCGGCAGTAGAAGGCGGCTTGTGTGCTCGTGTACACGGTGAGATCACCGAGCGGCTCCACGTTGGCAAGGGTAGCCTGCGTCTCCAGGTACCCCTGGTGGACCGTCTGGGAAGTGAACGTGAGATCTACGACGGCGTCAGCTTCGGCGAAGCCGCGCTCGACATCGCCACGCTGGAAGTGGATCGAGTTGGAGACGTTTTGGGGCAGCTCCTCTTCGTCCGATCCTTGATCCTGAGCCGCATCGGCGTTGTGCATGCTGGCTTCTTCTTCGTTGCCAGCCGCCGCTGTCTCCCGCACCTTCGGCGCGTTGACGTCCATGGCCTGGTCAAGCGTCACGACCACATCGAGCGGCTCGTAGTCGACGTCGACCGCCGCTACCCCGTCTTCCGCGGCGGCATCACTCTCTGCCAGCACTAGCGCCACGGCATGGCCGACGTGAAGAACTTCTCCTGTCGCAAGAGGATTCTCGCCCGGGTTGCCGTGCTCGTCCGGGGCGATCGGCAGATCCTCGGCTGTGAGGACCGCGACGACGCCCGGGATCGCTAGAGCCGCGGACTTGTCGATTCCCCGCACCCGAGCATGGGCATAGGCGCTTCCCACCGGCCTTGCGAAGAGGAGACCCGGCAACCTCAGGTCACCGGTGAAGCGCTCCTGGCCAGTCAGCTTCTGAGGTGCATCCAGCCGTTTGGTCCGTTTGCCGATCGCGACGTGCGCCACCATGAACGATTTCGCCTCCCTTGTCGTCGCTTTCGACCCGGTGTTCGCGTTACCCCGTCGCCGCACAAGTACGGGCGACATCGCCCGGGGATTCTAGCACCGCGCCCGGGTCAGGATTGGTCGACCGACTCCGATTCATCACCTGCCCTCAATTAACGGGCGGTCCCACCACAACCGTGGCAGTACCCGGACACCCGCGAAGCTCCCTGGGGAAGCCACAGTATGTCCACTTAATGGGATGCGGATGCCTTCGCCTGTACGACGCAGGAGCAAGGGCAACTTGGGCTATCTCCTTCCTTCAGCCGCGATCACATCGGCTGGACCCCACTCCTGCACGCGCAAGGGTTGGGCGCTCATGTGGGACAGAAACCCATACTGGTCCAGGATTTGGCCGATTGCCGCTGCATCCTCCGCCTCCCAGAGAGAGAAGATGCGGTCGTCGTGGAGATCCGGCGACCACGTCTTAAGCCACCGGGGGGACGCCCCTTCTATCCCAGCATCTCGGGCGAGGTCGAGCATCCGCGTGGGTGCCATGACAGCCGCGTTATCGAGGTCTACGGGCGTGTGGACTACCAGGTAGAGGGCCATTCCCCCCCCCCCCCCCCCCCCCCCCCCCCCCCCCCCCCCCCCCCCCCCCCCCCC
>JAUJMG010000414.1 GCA_030446955.1 Thermomicrobiales bacterium | reverse complement strand
CAGACCCCCGACGGCCCGACCCTGGCAACTGCAACCGGCGGTGACTTCTCCGTACTGGTCACCATCCCGGAGGCTCCCCCCGGCCTCTACGCGCTGCTGGTCATCGCACGGGCACCCGGTGGCGGGATCGACAGTGTGCAGAGGGCTGTGTTCCAGGTGACCGAAGAAGGTTCCTCTGGAGTGAGCCAGGGGCTACCGGAGGAATCCGCCGGGGAGGGACACGGCGCCAGCTCCGTGCCGGTCCCATCACCCTCGCCATTGCCCACACCCGTGGGCGATTTCGCGGTCCTCGCTGCGGCCGGAGCTGGTCTACTTGCTCTCGGTGCCCTCTGCGGCATCAAGCTGGCCCGCCGAAGCGAGGCGGCGGCGCGACGAGGCGAGGATGACCCTCGGCCGGAGAGATGACGAGCGCCCACTCCGGCAGATTTCGTCATCAAACCGTCAACTGATCTTCAGGAACCAGTGCCAACCTACGGAGGTGGTGACATGAGCGCCGCGCCACCGCGGGCCCTGGTCGTCCACTAGCAGAATGATCGCCCCTCACGTCTGGGGCGACACACAAGGGCTGCCACGACGGGGGTGAGAAGTCCCCAGGTCCGGGTCTCCCGCGAATCACCGTTTGCACACAGACACACACTATGAATATAAAAAAGGACGGTACCTACATGACAACACGTAGAAAGCTCCTGTTGGGGTTGGTTCCGGCGGCCGTGGTACTTGCCCTGGCGAGCGCAGCGTTCGCGTGTACGACCTATAAGGGGTACATGACCGTGACCGGCAGCGACGGGTCGTTCGTCACTTCGTATGGCGGTAACAACGGCATGACGCAGTCGTTCGACAAGGGTGTCGGGCCATCGATCACTCGTGGCTCTGAGCAGTTCACTGTCAAGGTGGGAGCCTTCAACGGTCACACCTTGAGCTCAGCTCGCAACCCGTACAAGATCACGTGGTGGGACGGTTCGGCCGCAGCTTACGACAACCCCATCGCTGACTTTTCCACGACCAAGAGGCACTGGAAAAATGACTGCATGAAGGGCGGGACGGACGAGCTCCTTGGACGCGTGAAGGAGCTCGGTAACCATAACGTCAGCAGCGACGGAAGTGAGACCACCAGCACATGGACCGTGCCGTCCACGGCGAGATTGACTGCCTCCGGGGCACAGGCCGCAGTGTGCATCTCGGATAGCAAGGCCTTCGAGGGCAACCAGGCGCCGATCATCATCGTCGGAAGCTGAACGCTCAGATCTCCACCGAACAGCCGCTGCCGCCCACCCCTGATCCTGCGACCGGGGGTGGGCGCTTCGGCGCGGCGCGCCGGTCGGCTTTGGCAGCGGGGCTGGGCGCAGTCACCGCCCTGCTCGGAGCGTCATTGCTGGCAGGCCTCATTCCGCCGACGAAGGGCGGTGGTGCTTCAACCGTCCGCACCGGGCCCGAGGTGCCGGCCACCGCGATGAACTTGGGCCCTCGGCCCGCCAACAACTCCCCGATCCTTCTCGCCGACCCTACGGAGTCTCGCTTCGTAGTCCTTGCCCATCGCGTCGACGCCCCCACCTTCGGCTGTGAGCTGCAGGTCTCGGGAGACGGCGGGCAGAGCTGGCTGCCCACGCGCCCCGTCCCGGAGCTGCCTGAGGGCGCCGAGCGCTGCTATGCACCGGAGGTCGCCTTTGATCCCTCTGGTGTCCTCTATTACCTGTTCGTCGGCTTGGAGGGCGAGGGCAACACCCCCATGGGAGTGTTCCTCGCCACCTCGTCGGACCGAGGCCAGACCTTCAGTTTGCCGCGCATGGTGCTCGGGCCTCATCACTACCAGGTTCGTATGGCCATCGAGCCCTCGGTCAAGCCACGCGGCCGGCTGCATCTGGTCTGGCTGCAAGCGGCCTCGGACCCGCCGCTGGGCGGCCTGCCCCCTCCTCCCAACCCAATCATGGCGGCCTACTCAGACGACGGGGGTGAAACCCTGTCACCGCCGCTGCAGATCAACGACGCGGAGCGGGAACTGGCGGTGGCCCCAGCCCTGGCGCTCGGGCCAGGCCGGCGGGTACACGTGGCCTATTACGACCTCGGTGACGACGTAGTGGACTACCGGGGCCTCGAGGGCCCTCGGTGGCAGGGCACCTGGTCGCTGGTGGTGTCAAGCTCGACCGACGGCGGCCAGCGGTTCGCGCCAGGGACGGTGGTTGACGACCAGATCGTGCCACCCGAGCGGGTGATGCTCATTTTCACCATGCCTCCTCCGTCGCTGGTCGCCGACGAGGGCGCGGCATATGCCGCTTGGCACGATGCTCGCAACGGCGACTGGGATGCCTTTGTGGCCCGCTCGCCCGACGGCGGGTTTTCATGGGACGCGCCGCGGCGACTCAACGATGACCCGACCGGCAACGGACGCCACCAGTATCTGCCCCGCCTGGCGGTAGCCCCCGGTGGAAGGTTGGACGCCGTCTTCTACGACCGCCGGGCGGACATCGAGAACATCGAGACGCAGGTCTCCTTCACCTTCTCAACGGACGGGGGGGCCAGCTTCGCCCCCAACCGCCAGCTCACATCCGCCCCCTCCAATCCGGAGGTCGGCCAGCGCTACTCCGTTGTGTCTGCCGAGGGGTTGGTGGAGTTCGGCTCCCGATTGGGCTTGCTCTCGAGGCGTTCAGGCGCCCTGGCCGCATGGACCGATACGCGCAACGCCAGCGCCGGTCGCTTCACCACGGAGCAGGACATCTTCACCACCCAAATCCGCTCCCTGCCGGCTCCGGGCCCTGGTTGGGCCCGCCCAGTCGGTGCCGTACTTATTGCCGCTGGCATAGCCGCGGTGATGGCAGTGGCCTCGGCGCGGCGCCCGACGCTGGGTGAGCTGGGCCAGGCGGCGACAACGTCTGAAGGACGGCTGCCATGAGGAGTGGATTCCGAGGGCGGGCACCAGTGGCAGGACGTATCTGGTGCGCCCTGGCGATGGCGGTGCTCGCTTCCTCTTGTCAAACCTCTGCCGCCGAGGTGCTGCCGCCGTCGACGCCTGTCGTAGAGGTAGCGATGCGGGAGTACCGCTTCGACTACGACACCGCAATCCCAAGCGGCCGTGTCGTCTTTCGCGCCGTCAATACCGGAAGCCTCCTGCACCGTGTCGTCGTCTTCCCGATGCCCGATGACCTGCCGCCGATCGACGAGCTGCTGCGCGGCTCGGGGCAGCGCATCATGGTCCCCCTAGCCGGGATCCCTCCCCAGGTCCCCGGCGCCAGCGGAACCTTCGCCCTCGACTTGACACCTGGCCGCTACGCCATGATCTGCACGATGGTCAGCCGGGCTGGCAACGAGACGCATGCCGTCAAGGGGATGGCCTCGGAGTTCCGGGTGCAGGGACAGTGATGGGAACGTCGCCACGTGCAATTTCGCCCTAGCAATGAGGCTCACCGCCTTGCCGAACGCCGCAAGCCCGAGGCCTTCGGGGTTACGGCATCGGGCTGACAGGAGGACCACATACCAAAGGCGATGCAGGCGTGGGTGAGGTTGTTGGCGACATTTCACGAGAGGCAACGGAACTGCCTGTTGTTCATGTGCTGAAGGGAATGGAGCGCGAAGGAGCGATGGGAAGGGAGGGGCGCTTCGCCTCTACTAAAGGCCGCTTAGGACATCTACGCATCTATCAGTGTCTTGACGGTACGGAGACTTCCTGCTACGGCGGGGTCGATTGAGAGGAGATTCGTAATGCGAACGTATCGCTGCAAGACCAGAACCGCCGTCGGGTTGACCTCGTTGCTACTCGGCGTTCCTCTGGTCGCAACTGCCGGCGCTCAGGTACCCCCGCGGGCCGCCGCCACGGTCAAGTGCGGAGACACCATCACCAAGAACACAACGCTTGTGGCTGATGTCGGCCCCTGCGCTGGCAACGGCATCATCATCGGCGCTGACAACATCACCCTCAACCTCAATGGCCACACCATCTCGGGCACGGCAGGCCCCGGAGACGGAAACGGCGCCGGCGTGCGCCTGCCGAACCGTACGGGCGTGACGGTCACCGGTCTCCCCGGTGGGAGCGGCAAGAAGGGCATCATTACCGGCTTCGACGCCGGTGTGTTCATCAACCGCGGCTCAGGCAACACC